>JAQTZX010000174.1 GCA_028687525.1 Candidatus Omnitrophota bacterium | reverse complement strand
GTGGCCCCGTTATCGGGATAGGTGGCAAGACCGAGGCTCACCGTTAAATTCTTCAGCGAGAGGTTTTTCTCCCGTATAAAGGGATGTTTTTCAATGATTTCCCGTAAACGTTCGGCAATAAGATAGGCTTCTTTTTTATCGGTTCGGGGAAGGATTACGGCGAATTCTTCCCCGCCGTACCGGCAGACAAAATCCATCTTCCGGGACTGGTTTTTGAGATGGGAAGCCAGTTCCTTCAATATCCCGTCCCCGAATTGATGTCCAAGTATATCGTTATATAATTTAAAATCGTCTATATCAAGCATGATGAGGCTGGTTGAGTTTGATCCCGCTTTTGAATTTTCTATTTCCAGAGAGAGCAAATGCTGGAAATAGCCGTGGTTCCAGACGCCGGTCAGGGAATCAAGGTGCGCCTGGATATAAGTTTTTTCGTAAAGTTGGGAGTTCTCTATAGCCAGTCCGGCCTGGTTCGCCAGCATTATAAGCATGCGCAGGTCGTCTTTGGAAATGGGCTTTTTTGTGACGAAATTATCCGCCAGGATGATGCCGTTGACTTTGTCTTTCGCTTTGAGAGGCACGGCCACCACTTCTTCGCTTTTTAGAAGCTGCATGATGGGGTCATGCGCATATACCTGCAGGGTTTCCCGCGTCAGGTGGATAGGCATGCCTTCCAGGGCGACCAGGGCAAGCAGGCTTTCTTTCTGTTCCTGCAGGGGCACGCGCATGTATTGGAGCTGGCGGTTGAAGCCGGTTTGTTGGGTAGAGTGGGATATCTTGTACATGTTGATCAGATGCTCCAGGTCCATTTTTTCCAGTTCGATTTGTGTCCATATCCGGTTTGCTTCTTCGCCGCTTTCCGGGCCGATGCTCATTTTCCCTTCGATCATCCGGGTTTCTTCGTTCACCAGAAAAAGTACCGCCCGGTTAAACCCGAGGCCGGCGTGCGCGGTCACTCCGGTCAGGATGATATAGAGTATTTCATCCAGTTTAAGGGTGGTGCGCATGGCATTGGAAACTTCATAGAGGATGGTGAGCTCCGCTTTGGTGCGTTCCAGTTCCTGTTTGAGTTTGAATGTTTCTTCCATGGTATAAAAGGTAACATATTTTGCGGATTCTGTCAATCACTTCCAGGAATGAAAAATGGGGACGGTTCTATTTTTTTAGACTCGCGGTCGAGAACAAAAAATAGAACCGTCCCCATTTTGGTTTATGCTTGACAATGCCGGGTTTATAGTGTATAAAAAATACAATTCGTGTTTTTTTTTGTTGAGATAAGATCGGAGGTACGAATGGATGAACGCAGGAAATACGGCAGGGTGAAGACGGAAGGAAAAGTAACGGTGAATGTGACCGATCTGCTCGGCAATGCGGAGATGGCGGAGGTTTCCGCCATAGATATCAGCCCCGCCGGGATTGCTTTTATTTGTGATAAGGATATGCCGCACGGGGCTCCCATAAAATTGACCCTTAACTTACCCGGTCTTTACGTTGAAAAAGATGTTCCGGTGGTGGCTAAGATAGTGCATTCGCAGAAAATGGAAGGTAAGTTTAAGGTGGGATGTTGTTATGTATCGAAAGAGGGACGCAAGAATACATAAATTTTCGATATCCTGCGTCAGCCGCGGGTTTTGATCCGGCTGGAGGCTGTGGTATGAGAACTCTGCACGAAAAAGAGATCGCTGTGGTCGGGGTGTCCAAGGTCGAGACCAAATACGGCTATAAGATCTTTAAAGAATTGGTCAAACATGATTTTAAGGTATGCGGGGTCAATCCTTCGGGCGGAGAGATCCTGGGCAAAAAGATATACCGTAACCTGCGTGAATTGGAACGTCTCCCCGATTTGGTTATTACTGTTGTCCCTCCTCCGGTTACGGAAAAAATAGTGGAGGAGTGCCGCAGAATCGGAATAAAAGAAATCTGGATGCAGCCCGGTTCGGAATCGGAAGCGGCTATTACGAAAGCCCGTTCCTATGGTATGTTGGTAACTTCCCGGGTTTGTTTCCTGGTCCGTACGGGGATTTGGCCGGAAGCAAAAACGAATACCCCTTCCTCTGTTACACATAAACCCGGACACCTGTACCGGAAAATAGATTCCCGCCATTTTATCAAGAAAAAAACATAAACTTATGATTGTTTTTTTCTTGATTCCGCGATGACTATTGCGGAATCTCCATTTCTTGAGACGTTATCGAAGAGCAATTTTTACGGTTTAGCTGTTAGATTTCTCCTTTTCTTACGTCTATTGTAAGTGAAAGGAGGTGCGGTTGCGCCGGCTCGTGAACCCCCGGACGAAGTCCCGGATATTGGTTGACATGCCGGTTTTACTGGGATATAATTATTACTTCTTAAACATAAACAACGATAATAACGAGAATAACCCGGCTATCGGTAAATCGCTTATACGCGGAGGTAATTATGGAAAAAAAAGTGATGACTAAGGCGGAAGTGGAAACCCCTTTTGGGAAAAAAGATATTTCCGGTTCTTCCGAGCGCCACAAGGCGTTGGAATTGGCGCTTTCGCAGATTGAAAAACAGTTTGGAAAAGGTTCTATCATGAAACTCGGCGGGAAAGTGAAGCCTGATGCGGATGCTATTCCTACCGGCGCCCTTACCTTGGATTGCGCTTTGGGGATCGGGGGATTGCCCCGGGGCAGGGTGGTGGAGATATTCGGCCCGGAGGCTTCAGGAAAGACCACTTTGACTTTGAGCACGATCAGAGAAGTACAGCATAAAGGCGGGGTAGCCGCGGTCATAGACGCGGAACACGCTTTTGATTCGACGTATGCCAAGGTCATCGGGGTTAACCTGGATGATCTGTTGATATCACAGCCGGATACCGGTGAACAG
>JAQTZX010000023.1:5588-11581 GCA_028687525.1 Candidatus Omnitrophota bacterium | reverse complement strand
GTTTTTTAATGTCGGCGGGCATAATGTTGTTCGCCTGGAAAATGCGGACTGGAACGACGGTTTGGATATGGCTTCGGAACGGGGAGAAAGTGCCGCTTTTAGTTTCATGTATGCGTATCATCTCGGGGATTTGCGTGTTCTGCTGGCTAAGCTCCGTGAAGTTACCGATGCGGCCGATATCCCGGAAGAGTTATTTTTTCTTCTGGACCGGCTGCAGTCTCCGGTGGATTATACCGATTTTCGTGCGAAACAGAAAAGACTGGAGTTGTATTTTGAGGCGGTGAGGAATTTCGGCGGAAACAGGAGGAAAATCGCTCTGGAAGATTTAATGCGTGATCTTCAGGATAAGTTTTCCCATATGTCGGAATGGTTAAGAGAAAAACAATGGCTTAAAGAGGGTTTTTTCAACGGATATTACGATAATGATTCTTTGCCGGTGGAGGGGCGGATCAAGGGAAAAATACGGATGGTCCTGCCTTCCCAGGTTTTCGCGGTCATGAGCGGCGTGGCATCGGAGGGGCAGGTAAAAGATATATGGCGCTCCGTAAATAAATATTTGAAAGATAAAAGGTTGGGAGGTTTCCATCTGAATACGGATTTTGGTTCAGTATATACGAAACTGGGGCGGGCATACGGTTTTTCCTACGGGGACAAGGAAAACGGGGCTTTTTTCAGCCACATGATAGTTATGTTCGCCAATGCTCTTTATAAAAGGGGATTTGTCCGGGAAGGACATGAGGTGCTTGATTCATTATTCAAGATGGCCGTTGGCCCGCAGGCTCATATTAATCCCGTACTCCCGGAGTATTTTAATGCGGAAGGCAGGGGGCTCTATTCGTATCTTACCGGTTCAGCCAGCTGGTTCGTTCATACTCTGCTAAGCGAGGTCATGGGTATGAAATTCAGGTTCGGCGATCTGGTTTTGGACCCGAAGCTGCTGCCGGACGACTTTCTTGCCCGGGATATCAGGATATCGTTGAGATCGGCGGAAGGAATTATGCGTCTTGTATTTGTGAAAGATGAAAAGGGTTTTGAGAGGGAAATAGGGACTGTTAGAAAAGTCCTTATCGGTGGTCAGCCCGTTCCCGTTGCCCGGGGAGAACACCTGATTAACAAATCTGACCTGCTAAGGGCCGTGAAACAGGGGCTGGTTATACAGGTATTTGTAGGATAGGAAGTCCTTGACTTATGCGGTAAAATTGCATATAATAATGTAGAATGTATATTGGCGTACAGGCAAGCGGTGTTTACCGGTTAGCGAGTTAGCGCGTTCATCGATTTAACTTCATACACAGGTTTGTCTGGTGCGGAAAAAACACAGTAACAAAATACTGTATTACGGATAGGGACACGAACGCGGATTGATGTTTGGAAGGAGGAAGGTAGATTGAGTGTTGTTAGAAAAATGAAAACTCAGGTGATTGATTCGTTCAAGATACATTCTCAGGACACCGGCTCGGCACAGGTGCAGATTGCGCTTTTGACCGAAAGGATCAACGGTCTGACCGATCACTTTAAAAGCCATAAGAAGGATTTTCATTCCCGCCGGGGCCTTTTGAAACTTGTAGGAAAACGCCGCAAGCTTTTGAATTACCTTAAGTCCAAGGATGTCGAAAAGTACCAGAAAGTATTGGATAAACTGCACTTAAGAAAGTAGTCTGTGCTTTTTCTCGCCGAAAAAATAATTTAAAAATTAGCGGGGTTATTACTATGAATGAAAGTAAAATCAGAAAGATTGCGTTTGGAAAAGAAGAGTTCGTTTTCGAAACCGGCAGGATGGCGAAGCAGGCAAACGGTTCGGTTCTAGTTCAGTACGGCGGGACTGTTGTGCTGGTGACCGCCTGTGTGTCCCGGGAACCCCGGAGCGGTATAGATTTTTTCCCTTTGACGGTGGAGTATCAGGAAAAAACGTATGCCGCGGGAAAGATCCCCGGCGGTTTTTTTAAGCGCGAAGGAAGGCCGACCGAGAGTGAGATCCTCACTTCGCGGCTTATTGACCGGCCTATCCGGCCGTTGTTCCCCAAGGGTATGTATAATGACGTGCAGATCATTGCGATCGTTGTTTCCAGCGACGGGGCAAATGATCCCGATGTCCTGGCGGTGAACGGCGCGTCTCTTGCTTTGTGTCTGTCGGATATTCCTTTTAACGGGCCCGTAGCTTGCTGCCGGGTGGGAAGAGTGGAGGGTAAATTTATCCTGAATCCTACCTACGCGGAACTTGAGGTTTCCGAAATCGATGTCGTGGTTGTGTTGAACGCCAACGGCGTGACGATGATCGAATGTAAATCAAAAGAAATATCCGAAGAGCTTTTTATGGAAGCGGTTCAATTCGGGGTCGATCAGGGACAGGCGCTTCTGCGTTTTCAGAATGATTTCGCGAAAGAAGCAGGCAAGGAAAAGATGGAAATTGTTTTTAAGGTGATTGATCCCGTTCTCGAAAAGAAGGTCGAGGAATTATCCGGGGATAAGCTCCGGGAAATTTATAAATTATCCAAGAAAGAAGACCGGGAAGAAGCAGTGGCGTTATTGTCCAAAGAATTGGCTGCGACCCTGGTTCCTGAAGGATATATCGAAGCCGACGTGAAAATGGCTTTGGTGGATGTGGAGCAGGAACAGGTGCGGAATAAGATACTTCGTGATAAAACCCGTATCGACGGCAGGGGATTCAAGGATATACGTCCGATAACCTGCGAAGTCGCGGTTTTGCCGAGGACTCACGGTTCCGCGCTTTTTACCCGCGGACAAACGCAAAGTCTTTCAGTCACCACTCTGGGTACCGGAGATGATGAACAGCTTATCGAGGGACTGGAAGTGGAACGGTACAAATCGTTTATGCTGCATTACAGTTTTCCTCCGTTTAGCGTGGGGGAGACCAAACCCGTACGCGGTCCCGGCAGGAGAGAAATCGGCCATGGAGCTCTGGCGGAACGCGCCCTTTCGGTTGTTATTCCTGCAAAAGATCAGTTTCCGTATACCATCAGGGTTGTTTCAGAGGTGTTGGAATCGAACGGGTCTTCAAGTATGGCCACCGTGTGCGCGGCGACGTTGTCTTTGATGGACGCTGGCGTTCCCATTAAGGATTCGGTTGCCGGTGTCGCGATGGGATTGATCAAGGAAGGAGACACCGCTCTTATCTTAACCGATATCTCCGGCCTTGAGGATCATTTCGGAGACATGGATTTTAAGGTCGCGGGTACAAAAACAGGGGTTACTGCCGTACAGCTTGACCTGAAGATAGAAGGCATCAGCGTGGAGTTGTTGAAAGACTGCGTTTCCCAGGCCAAAGAAGCGCGTTTTATCATACTGGATAAGATGCGGCAGGCGTTACCGTCGCCGCGGCAGGAAATATCCATACATGCGCCGCGCATAGAGAAGTTGAAAATCCCCACCGATAAGATAGGAGAAGTTATCGGGCCCGGAGGTAAGAATATCAAGAAGATCATTGCCCAGACCGGAGCGGCCATAGATATCGAGGATGATGGAACCGTGCTTATTTCTTCGAATGATTCTTCAAAATCCGCTGAGGCTATAGCTATGATCAAGGCTATTACTGATGAAGTGGAAGTCGGCAAGATATATCCCGCTAAAGTAAAACGGATAGTTAATTTCGGAGCGTTTTGCGAGATCGCTCCCGGGAAAGAAGGCCTTGTGCATGTGTCTGAATTATCCGATAAATTCGTTAAAGATGTGAATTCCGTGATCAAAATCGGAGATGAGATCAAGGTTAAGGTGGTCGGGATTGACGAGTTGGGGAGGATAAATCTCAGCAAGAAGAAGGCGGAAGAGCAGGAAAAGGGCTGAAATAAGGTTAATGGGGGTTGAAGTAAGTTAAAGATGGTTAATGACGGTTGTAAAAACCGTCGCGTAAGATACTGCAGGAAAATAATAAAAACATGTTCTTTAAAATCTTAGCGTATTTTATTAACCTTCATTAACCCGCTTTAACCATCATTAACTACCATTAACCTGATTTTTTATCTCTCCACGACAGTGAAAGAGAAAAGATTCAATGAGATTAAAGGGATTTTATTAATCGCGGCCGGCCTGATCATTTTAGCCAGCCTGGTTTCTTTTGATCCCAATGATATAAGCTGGCACACATTTCCTCCCAATAATCCTCCTCATAATCTGGTACGCACCTTCGGCGCAAATCTGGCCGGAGTCCTGGTTTTTTTATTCGGCAGGTTCCCCAGCCTGATCATCCCTTGTTATGTTCTCTGGGCGGGAGCCAGGTTGTTCCGGCATGATCCGCCATATTGGAGCATTCCCCGTATAATAGGCTTGGTCGTTTTTATTTTATCCACCAGTTCCCTTATAGGATTGTTTTATTTACAAAAGGAGACTCCCGGTATTTATGCGGGCGGGGGATTGGGATTTATTGTTTCCAAATTCGTTGCCGCGTATTTCGGAAAGTTCGGGGGATATGTGCTTTTTATTTCCCTTTTTCTCTTGTCTCTGGCGATCGTAACCGAGGTGCTTATTTCCACGATCTTCGGCCGGGGGATAAAATTTTTCAAACAGGCGGGGGGGTGGTTTACGGGGTTCGGGTGGCTTAAATTCAATAAGAAAAAAACGCGCCGGCAGTTTTCGCTACAAGGAGGACGCGCCGTCCCGGAAGAAAAAGGCATGCCGGAAGAACGTGTCCGTCCCCGGGTTTCAGTTCCCGGCGAACCTATTCAGAAAGCCACTGCGGAAAAATTCGCTTTCTTTAAGCCGAAGATCAAAATAAACAAGGAATCCATTGAGCCTCCCAAGCTTAAAGAGAAAGCCGCTGCGATAGTCAAAAAAGGCGATTACCATCTGCCTTCTTTGGATCTTTTGGAATCGCCGCCGCCTCTGGAAGCGCGGCAGATCAAGGAGGATCTTGCCGGCAATGCCCGCGTCCTGGAAGAGACTATGGATGATTTCGGCATTTCCGTCAAAGTTACCGATATAGAACGCGGGCCGATCATCACGAGGTATGAACTGGAACCTGCGCCGGGAGTCAAGTTGAACCGGATCGTTACCTTGAGCGATGATATCGCGCTGGCGATGAAAGCACAGTCGGTGCGTATCGTGGCGCCTATTCCCGGGAAAGCTCGGGTAGGGATCGAAGTCCCGAATTCTCAAAGCAGTATAGTTTACCTCAAAGAGATTGTTTCTTCCTCTGAATTCCGGAATTCCGATTCGAAACTTCCGCTGGCGCTCGGAAAAGATATTTCCGGCAAACCGGTGATTTCTGATTTGACCCAGATGCCGCACATTTTGATCGCCGGCACAACCGGTTCCGGGAAAACGGTATGCGTGAATTCGCTTATTTTATCTCTGCTTTTCAAGACCACTCCCGCGGAATTAAAGATGGTCATGGTTGATCCGAAGATGGTGGAATTGGCGCCGTTTAACGGTTTGCCGCATCTTATGTGTCCCGTGGTGACCGAATCTAAAAAGGCGGCCTTCGCGCTTAACTGGGTGGTTGAAGAGATGGAACGCCGGTATCGTTTGTTGGCGGGTGCCGGATCCCGTAATATAGAAGCCTATAACCAGAAGAATGAGCTTCTGCCGTATATTATTTTGATCGTTGACGAGTTTGCCGATCTGATGGTTGTCGCCCGTGAACAGATAGAAAGCGCTATTACCCGCCTGGCACAGCTTTCCCGCGCGGTGGGGATACATTTGATACTGGCGACCCAGCGGCCGTCCGTAGATGTCATTACCGGAGTCATAAAAGCGAATCTTCCCGCCCGTGTTTCTTTTAAGGTCGCGTCCAAAGTCGATTCCCGCACGGTCCTGGATATGAACGGCGCGGACAAACTTTTGGGAAGAGGAGATATGCTTTTCCTCAGGCCGCAGGATGCCAAGCTGGTCCGGGCGCAGGGCGCACTGGTAGGAGATAGTGAGATAGAAAAAGTCGTGGCTTTTGTTAAAGCGCAGGGTGAACCGGTATATAATGAGGAGATATTGAAAGAAGGTCGTAAAACCGGTTCTGTTGACGGGGGAGAAAAAGACGATATGTA
>JAQTZX010000023.1:0-5578 GCA_028687525.1 Candidatus Omnitrophota bacterium | reverse complement strand
CGCATAGTCATTGAGACCAACCAGGCTTCGGTGTCCATCCTGCAAAGGCGTTTGCGTCTGGGTTATACCCGTGCCGCGCGAATAATCGATATGATGGAACAGGATGGGCTGGTAGGTCCATTTGAAGGCAGTAAAGCCCGCAAGCTTCTGGTTGACCGGAACGCATGGCTTGAACAGGACATGGCCAGGCGGGCGTCCGGATAAGTTGTATATATTCTTTAGAGCGGATGGGGAATAATATGGAATCAGTAGGCGCAAAGCTCAAGAAAATACGTCTTGAAAAAGGCTTAAGTATAGAGGAGGTTCAGAAAAAAACAAAGATACACTCTAATATACTCAAGGCGATAGAAGAAGATAATTTTATCAATTTGAGCCCCGTGTATGTGAAGGGGTTTCTTAAGATTTACTGCAAATTTTTAGATATCGATCATTCCCAATACGTCCTGGAATATTCGGAACTTGAAAAGGCCGTTCCCGAACATACCACCGTGCAGGAAAAAGGCAGGGGTTTTCTCCGTTCCGCTCCGGTAAAATTGTCTTCCGGACGGCGGTTACGGTTTGTCAATATGATGGTTAATACCGCGATAATCGCGGTTTTGATATTCCTGGCAGTTGCCGCAGGAATGTGGGTTTTTCGTAAATTTTCCGCGGTTATCAGGAATAAACATAAAATCTCCTCGGTCTCCGGTAAAAAAGAAAGGAAACCCGCTGCATCATCCCGTAAACCGGTAAAGAAGACCTCAAAGGCGGTTAAGCCGAAGCCGCCCGTTACCGTTAAAAAACAGGCACCCGCGGCAGCCCCCCCGGAAAAGATCAAGACCGGTACGCCTATCCGGCTGGGTCTGCGCGCGAAAGAAGATTGCTGGGTGAAATTGAGCCTTGACGGTAGAGTTATCTTTCAGAGTATCCTTAAAAAAGGCAGATCGGAGAACTGGCAGGCTAAGAAGGAGATCGTTCTTTCTCTGGGTAACGCGGGAGGTGTTGAGCTGGAAGTAAACGGGAGTTTGATTCCGTCGGTGGGCAGGAAAGGCCAGGCGATCAAGAGTATCGTTATAAACGAGGACGGGTTGAAGGTGAACTGAAGAAAAGGTTAATGAGGGTTGGAGGTGGTTAAAGAGGGTTAATGATGGTTAAAGATAGGGAGTCGGAGGACAGCGATTTATGCAACCATCTTTAACCTGTAATTTTGACTCCGTTTTCATTAACCGGCTTTAACCGACATTAACCATTGTAGAATATATATGAAACATAGGAAGCCAACGATTGGCATTGTCAGCCTCGGTTGCCCACGGAACCTGGTTGATTCGGAGAGTATCCTGGGGCGGTTGCAGCATAAAGGATACCGCATTTCGGATATCGATAAGGCTGATGTGGCTTTGGTGAATACCTGCGCGTTCATCCAGGATTCCAAACAGGAATCCATTGATGCCATCCTTGATGTCGTAGCGTTGAAAAAAGAAGGTAAACTTAAAAAAGTCATTGTGTGCGGGTGTCTTTCTCAACGGTACAAAGGCCAATTGTTGAAAGAGATTCCTGAAATCGACGCTTTTGTCGGGACTCTTTCCCTGAATCATACGTCCTGCCGGTTTCCTCTGACGCCGGAGTATTACGCTTATCTGAAAATTTGCGAGGGGTGCGTGAATAACTGCAGTTATTGCGTTATTCCCCGTCTCAAGCGGAAGTTTGAAAGCATGGGAATGGATGAGCTTTTGCAAAAGGCCGCTGAACTTGATAGAGAAAAAATATCCGAGATCAACATTATCGGGCAGGATATTACCGGTTATGGAATGGATCTGTATGGGCAAACCCGTCTTGAAGTTTTGTTGCGTAAGATCCTCGCGGTGGTAAAGCACGCGGGGTGGATACGCCTGCTGTACCTCTATCCCAGCCGGGTCAACGATGAGTTGCTTTCGATCATCCGGGATGAGCCGCGGGTGTGTAAATATATAGACCTTCCCATACAGCATATCAGCGACAGGATATTGAGAAAAATGAACAGAAAAACCACAAAGAAACAGATTCTTTCTCTTATCGGGAAGATCAGGAGGAATGTTCCGGGCGTGGCTTTGCGTACGTCTCTTATCACGGGATTCCCTTCGGAGACGGACGGCGAATTTAAGGAAATGCTGGAATTTATGGAGGATATCCGTTTTGAGCGCCTGGGTGCTTTTATATATTCCCGGGAAGAGGGGACAAAGGCGTATTCGTTGCCCGGACAGATACCCCGGAAAATAAAAGTCGAACGTTTTAACCGGATTATGGCGGTTCAACAGGCCATATCCGCGGAAGTCAATAAGGGCCTGACGGGAAAGAAGATTACTGCGTTGGTTGAGGAAAAAGGGGAAGGGTATTATCTGGGACGCAGCCAGTATGATGCGCCTGAAGTGGACGGTCAAGTGTATATACATTCAGGCAAAGAGTTGAAACCGGGTGATTTTGTCCCGGTTGAGATTACCGATACGCTTGAATACGATCTCGTGGGGAGGGTTGTTCAGTGAATATAGCTAATATTTTGACTATAATGAGGATTGTGTTGACCTTCGTGTTCATGTTTTTTCTTTCGTTTCAGGGGATGGCCGCGAAGATACTTGCCCTGGCAGTTTTTGCGCTTGCCGCTTTTACCGATCTTTTAGACGGCAGGATCGCGCATAAGAGGAATATGGTCACTGATTTCGGGAAATTAATGGATCCTATAGCCGATAAGATCCTGGTACTGGCGGCTTTTATCGCTTTTGTCCAGATGGGGCTTATAAAAGGATGGATGATCATGATCATAATTTCACGGGAACTGCTAATCACTTCTCTTAGACTGTTCGCTTTGAATAAAGGCAAGGTTTTGTCGGCGGGAAAAGCGGGGAAGCAGAAGACCGTTTCCCAGATGGTGGTCATATTTTTCATAATGGGGTTCGTTATTTTCAGGGAAGTCAGGTTGAGCTTTTTTACCTGGAATCCCGGATGGGAGAATTTTTTCCGGCAGGGAATTGATATCTTCATGTGGATTACCATTGTCCTGACCTTGTATTCCGGTTTCACCTATTTGTGGGAGAACCGCAGGCTCATCGCCAATATTTAAAGGGATGAAAAGCGGAATACTTTTCAAACTGATCGGTACTGTGTTCGGGATTGGTTATATCCCGCGCATTCCCGGAACCGCGGCCAGTCTGGCGGCGGTGTTTGTGGTGTTGCTGGTCCGCGATGAAAGGGCTGTGCTGGCGATCGCGCTGGTTTCGACGCTGCTGGGGTTCGCGGCCGCGGGAGGAGCTGAAAAGGCCCTTCAGAAGAAGGATGATCAGCATATTGTGATCGACGAATTCGCGGGCATGATGTTGAGCATGCTTTTTATCCCCGCTGAATTGAAGTTTGTTATTCCCGGTTTTGTACTGTTTCGGATAATGGATATCCTGAAACCGTTCCCCGCCTATCGTCTCCAGTCTTTGAACGGGAGTTCAGGAATTATGCTGGACGACATAACCGCTGCATTTTACACCAATGCTCTTCTGGAATTGAGTCGTTTATCTTTCCACTGAAGCAAGAAAAGTATATTTATCGGTCCGTGTATTCCGGGGGCGTTGGGGATATAAGAGTTATGGCAGAAGTGTCCCCGTACCAAGGAATGATTCTTTGATGATTTCGTAGATCGGGCCTTTGGGGGTAAGTGTGCTTTTAAAGAGAGTTATTTTTCTGACCGGGAATTCGATGTTTTCGGCCTGAGGCGAGTTTTTCAATTCGTTCAGTGTTTTTGCCAGGCTGGTTCTGTTTAAGCTTGATCTGGTCCTGCCTATCGTGATGTGTGAGTGGAATTTTCTGTCTTCCGCCGGGATCCCTATCGCTTCCAGCGATTCTTCCAGATTCTTTGCGATATCTTTGACTTCAATATCTCCTTTATCTATCCCGATCCAGATTATCCGGGGGGAATTGATGGCGGGGAATCCTCCGAGAACAGAGAGGTGTATAACGAAGGAGCGTGTTGTTTTTGCTGTTTTTTCGATAAGGACCGCAATTTCTTGGGTTTTATTCTCGTCGACTTCCCCCAGGAATTTCAGGGTCAGATGGATATTGCGGGGAGCGGCCCATTTTACGTCGGCGCCGGATTCTTTTAGTTTACCCTGGAGGCGGCGCAGATATTCTTTGACTTCTTCCGGTAATTCAATGGCGATGAATGTTCTCACGCAATAGTTCCAGTGTTTTTAATGCCGATTGTTTCCGTATGGATCCGCGGGAGCCTTTAAAAATTCTTTTCAGGCAGACTGTTTTACCGGCGCTTGCAACCGCGATGTAAACGGTTCCCACGGGTTTTCTGTCCGTTCCGCCGGACGGACCGGCGATACCGGTTATGCCGATACCGAAATCGGTTCGAGCGGTTTTTCTTACGGCTTCGGCCATTAATCCGGCGACCTTTGCCGAGACCGCTCCTTCTGCGTCAATGACCTTTGCCGGGATCTTCAGTATTCGCTGTTTGGCTTCGTTGCTGTAAACAACCACCCCCAGTTTGAAATATTTCGAACTTCCGGAAAGAGAAGTGAGAATGCCGGAGAGTATCCCCCCGGTACAGGATTCCGCGGCCGCAACGGTCAGGGTTTTCTTCACGAGAAGTTTGTGTATTTGTGACACAATATTTTTCATAAATTCTATTATATTCGATTTAAAAATATTGACAAGACTAAAAAACATGGTATACTTTTACTCTGATCTTCAGGGCATGGTGAAAATCCAGACCGGCGGTAAAGCCCGCGAGTCCGTCATCTGCCAAGGCGATGGCGAGACAGATCCGGTGATATCCCGGAGCCGATGGTCCCCGGATAGGGGACGCCGACGCAATTCCACATAAGCGTCCGGCGTCTTCAGGGGCGGTACTTGCGTATAAGAGCGCGGTACAGACAGTCCAGATGGAAGAAGATTGTGGTTTTATGTTTTGTGCCCGGAGATAGTGTCCGGGTTTTTTTGTTTAGACAGGAAGGATGAATAAATATGCTGAATTCGATCCCCGAGATTATCGAAGATTTAAAAAAAGGCCGTATGGTTATCGTGGTTGATGACGAAGACCGCGAAAATGAGGGGGATTTGGTGATGGCCGCCTCTTTTACCAGTCCGGAACACATTAATTTTATGGCAAAGTTCGGCAGAGGGCTTATTTGCGTGCCTATGGAGGAAGAACGGCTCCGTCGTCTTGATTTACAGCCTATGTCTTCCGAGGGTAAACAAGACCAGTTTTCGACTGCCTGGATGATTTCCGTGGATGCCTCCAAGGGGATCACTACCGGGATTTCCGCTTTTGACCGCGCGCGGACTATCGAAGTATTGCTCGATCCGCAGAGTGAATCCGAGGATTTGGTTCGGCCGGGGCATATTTTTCCTTTGCGCGCGCGAAAAGGCGGGGTACTGGTGAGAGCGGGGCATACCGAAGCTTCGGTTGACCTGACCCGTCTCGCGGGTCTTTATCCTGCCGGGGTTATTTGCGAAATAATGAATGATGACGGTTCTATGTCCCGTTTGCCGCAGTTACGTGAATTTTCCTCGAAGCATAACCTGAAGATCGCTTCTATTTCAAGCCTCATCGAGTACCGCCGCCGGTCCGAAA
>JAQTZX010000173.1 GCA_028687525.1 Candidatus Omnitrophota bacterium | reverse complement strand
TCGCTTATTTTTTTGAAGTCGGCAAGGTCTACGGCATAATCTTTCCATTTTCCTGAAAGCGTATTTATATAAACTTCCGATTTTTCATTGAGGGAATTGTCCAGTTCTATCCGTAAAGAAATCTCGTCTTTCGGGTTTTCTGTTTTAGCAAGGAACTTCAATGTTTTATATTTGCTTAAGTTCAGCTTCGCAAGCCGTATTGAATAAATGCTTTTTTGCGCCGGTTCAAATGTGAAATCGACCTTTACGGCTTCCGGCGCAAGGACCATTGACGATTCGAATGCCAGGCGATGGTTCCTGCCGGCAGCAAATAATATAAGCAATACGCATACCGCCGCAATACTTATGATAAACAGCTTCTTATAAATGTTGCTTTCGGGTTTCGGCTCTATTACTGCGGGGGTAACGGCCTCCCCGTTTTTTTCTATCTCGCGGTTATTTTTTGCCTCTTTTGCGCGTATCGTTGAATCGAGATAGATATCGGCTAAATGGTCGTATATTTTTTTCTGATTCATTTCTTGAATTTTATAACAAAAGGCTTGTACTGTCAAGGGATATAATTCAACACAATATTTAGTGGGTTGGCTTTCAGGGGATACCAGAGGTTGAGGGATGACGAATGCTGACGTCTGCCAAAATAAAAGGGGACGGTTCTATTTTTGAAAGTCAAAAAACAGAACCGTCCCCTCTTTTTCAATCTATGTAGAGGGACCGGCTCAAGTATCCGGGGATGGGTTCACCTATGATGGTATAGAAATTGGAAAGGTGCATGCGGAACATCCGGTCGAAGTCTTCCTGGTTGTCACCATACCACCAGAACCAGTCACTGCCTTCGCAAATGTACATTTGTTTGACGGCCAGTTTAATGGTTTTGACAGGGAGTGATTTGCGTTTTATTTTTTTAAGCTCTTCGCGGGCGGCGGCAAGATATTCCCAGGCTTTGTTCTTATAGGGGTTTCCGATCCATCGGAAAAATTCCGAATAAATCCACGAACCCGCGCTCAGCCTGCGTATCTGGCGTTTGGGCGGATGGGTATTCAAATAGTCGTTCACCGTCACGGTTTTTATCTCTTTCTCCTCTGAAAGGCCTTTGTACAGCGCGCGCAGGAAATCATGTCCGTCATTAGGATAATATTCCCAGGCGTTCTCGCCATCCATGGCGATGGTTACCAACACGTCTTCGCCTTTAAATGCATTGTTAATATTCTTCAGATGGCCGATAAAATCTTTTACCGCCTCTTCCGCGCTCAATTTATTATACACGAATCCTATCATATCCGAGAGATTACGGTCGCGGAAAACGATGTTAAGTTCTCCTTCTTTTCTTTTTAAAAAATGCGGCTGGTATATTAAACGCGGATCGCGTTTTTTTATTTTGAGGGATTTAAATAACATGCCTTCATCGGTCACGATCCAGCGGATACCGCTCTGGATAAAAAACGGCACTATGTGTTCACATACCCCTTCTTCCGAAGGCCACATGCCCGGCGGCGGATTTCCGAAGATCGACTCGTACATTTTGATGCCTTCTTTAATCTGGGCTTTGGCATCGGCAGGATATGAAAACTGCACATTGGGCAGGACAGTATTGATATTGGCCTCTTTCGCAATATTGGTACTGTATAATAACGGCAGTATGGGGTGATAATAAGGGCTTATGGTGACTTCTATACGGCCTTTCCGCACATATTCTTTATAAGTGGGCAGGATGTCATCGAGTATCTCCAGGTGTTTATTGAGGATGAGCTGTTTTTCGTTTTCGGTGTAGAACCTCCCTTTTTTTTCCGCGGCTTTGAGCTCCGGGACCCGTTCTCTGAAATAGGGATCGGTCCAGGCAAGGTTGAACCAAACCTGCAAGTCGAGGTAATCCTGCTGGGTGTAGGATTTTTGAGCCAGTTTTTTAAGGAAAAGTTCGTAATACCGCGGAAGACGGTTAATGACCGTGTCCCGGTTTATCATGAAAAAATTCTCGCGGATGAACTCTTTCTCATCATGGGTCAATCCGGCAGCCGGTTTGCGGGAGAGTTCGAGGAATTTATCAATAACTGTTTTCTTCGAGTAATCCTGTATTTGTTCGATAAGTGAGGGAACCAGGTTAAAGGTCAGTTTAATATCGGGGAAATCTTCGAGCTCTTTGACCATGTCCAGATAATCCTTGGTGCCGTGAAACCGTACCCACGGCACGGGAGTCTCCCGGGTGAGCAGGTTCTTGTAATAGGGCTGGTGCATGTGGAAAATGATCGCGAGGTTTACCATGGGAGTTAATGATTAATTCCCTTCGCAAAATCTCCGGTTGCCAAACAGGAAATGGACATTTGCAGAATGTGCTTTTTGCTTAAGGGAGGAATCCCCGGTTTTTAGAGGAGACTCCATTAAAAAACCCCTGAGGGAGTATGCAATCCCTCAGGGGTTGTGTTTACATCAGCGAAACAGGAATTAGAAGGTCACCTTCATGGTTCCCAATACCTGAGATGCGTATTCATCGTTGCTTCCGTCAAACGCATTTCCGGGACTGAAAAGACCGACTTTAAAACCGAACTGAACATCTTCGGTATAGTCATAGATAAGGTTGACATCAAATTCATTACCTAAGTCTTTTTTGTCGGTCATATCATAGCACGCTCCTGTTGAAGTCCCCCAAACCGCAAGCGTGGCATCATCGTACGATTTTACCGCCCGTGCGTTCGCGTAGCGGAATTTTACCGCGAAATCATCGGCAGGTTTCAGGCCAAGATTCAACCCGAAGATCTGCTGATTGGTATTCGGGAACAAACCGTTAATGATATCGCCGGTCACGATGGATTCAAACATCGGATTCCATGTTTTCGACAGACGCATATAGTCGACGCCAAAACTCGGCTGTAACTTCACTTCGGAAAACACATAGTC
>JAQTZX010000022.1:8085-11770 GCA_028687525.1 Candidatus Omnitrophota bacterium | reverse complement strand
TTTCGGATCAGTTTTTAAAATATCCACACCCTTTTTCTCCCGGGGATCAAAAAGGGTCACCTTGGACGGATTCTGATAATTCATGCCCGGGTATACGCCCAAATTATACAATCCCTCGGAATACGTTTTATCCGCTTTATCAAAAGAATCGGGATACAGACGATTGAGCTGTTCAAGACGCTTTAAAGCCACTTCCGTCCAGGGATCGCCGACTTCTCCTACCATCGCCCTTTTCACCCAATAAAGAATAGCGCTGGAATAATCACCCTGTCCTTCGAAAAGAAGCGCTAAATTAGAATAACTGTTGGGATAGGTGGGGTCTGCTCCCACGGCGCTAAGGTACATCCCTTTTGCGCGCTCGATCTGCCCTCTGGACTCAAAAACTATACCCAGATCGTTATATGCCTCCGCGAAAGCAGGATTTATCCCTACAGCTTTCTGGTACAGGGAAACAGCCTCATTCAACTTTCCCGCCTGCTGAGCTTTAAGCCCATCCTGCCTGTACCGGACTGCCTCTTCCAATAATTCATCATGCAGGCTCGATTCCGCACAAAGCTGATCCAGGATGCCCTGCTCAGCGCAAAAGGCGATTGAATTAATACTTATAATTATGAAACACAAACAAGTTAGGTAGGTTTTAAAGGTGTGCTTCATCAGGTTTAATATACAGAAAAAAACCGAAAAGGTCAAGAAAAATTAATGATAAATTTGAACATACTACATCATCGGGTCCATCTCAAGTGCCGGGTGTTTGACGGTCCGCAGGAAATTCAACAATTCTTCCGCGGTGACGGCTGTTGTTTCATCAGCTATCTTCTCCAGCAGGCCGGGCTCGCCTATTTCCCGGAGGTAACATACCAGCTTATCTCTCAATTCATCTTTCAGCGCTTTCGGCATCCAGACCAGCCGCTTGATACCGCCTTCCCCGGAAATGAACTTTTTGCTCACCAGGTACAATTTACCCGCTCCCAGAAAACCCGGGGTCTGCACCCCGCCGCCCACTAAACCGGCCAGAGCGGCAAAGGTCATCCCGCCGGGGGTCATCCCGGCATAATCACGGGTTACCGCCATTACGCCGTTGGCCTCCGGGACAATGGCAACAATACACTCGAAACATCCGCAGGATGACTGCGGGGAATCCATGATAGAATACATACTGACGCGCTCAATATTCTTATTCGAATTCTGATACACGAAATCATTTATATTCTTCCACTGGCCGAGCCTGGTATCCAAGACATCCCCTTTTTCAACAGGCCGGTTCGGACCGGTAGGATTGATCTCGAACGCAGCCTTACCGTCCAGCCAGGAATACGCGCCGCACAAACCCAGACGCTCGGGCGTGATCATGCAGATATGATTGGGCGCGAAACTCTGGCAGAGGGTACAGGAATAAAACGTGTCCACGCTCTCATCCAGCATCCCGCTCACGCGCTCATCTCTTTCGGCATACGCCTTTTTAGCGGATCCCAGCAACTTTTTTACATCCTCTTCCCGCGTATATATCTTCACCTGGATATTATCCACGATGGCGTTGAATTCCTTATGCAGCATGGCGTGTAATATAACCCCCATGTGTTTGAGCCTCAAACCTTTTGCGAAGGCATCCCGGGAAACGCGTATACAGATCATGTCCCTCTGTCCCGCATGCATCAACCCCATGGCGTAATTGAAAAACCGGTGAATCTGGCGTTCAAGGATAGGCTCAAAATCCTTTTGCATTTTCCTTCCGGAAACTTCCACCAGAATAGCCAGCGGCATGGCTTTCATATCCTTTTCAAGCTGGTCTATATCCGGGCCGGTAAGTTCTACTTTACCGTCTTCCACATCATGAGAATCCCGGGTGGTAAGATATTCGAACGCGGCACTGCTCTTGCCGCCGAATTCGGCATACAGATTTTCTTTACGCACCCGCTCTCCCTCGAAGGCCGCCGCATAGGCAACCGGCACGGCGATATGGGAAACCGTCACTTTAATGCCCCGTACTTCGACACAACGCGGCACGAGCCTTTTATAATCCAGCTCTTTTACAAAAGCCTCATATACAGTAACGCCCTCCAGCTTGATCTCCGGGATATCGGTATCGGCGATAACGGGAAATCCCATGCCGATCGCCCCCGCGCCGGTAGCGAATTTAATTTCATCGACTTCTCCAAGCACCAGTCCGAAAGCGAATACGCGTTCTTTGGTATACGCAAGGCATTTCCGGGCGTCGCCGGCCTTGATACCTCCGAAAGTCAATGCCGCGCGGATAGCCCAGTTCAACGGAAAAATTACCGAGACAGTATCCCTGCCGTAGGGAACGATATAATTATCCCAGCCCATCTCAACATTTTCCTCGACAAGCTGGTCGATGATGGAACGCCCCTTTACCGACGACCCCACGAACATAAGGATATTACGCTTCTGCAGTTCCCTGACAACGGCGACCGCGGTTTTATTGTCCGGAGCGGCGCCGATTATGACGGCAAAACCCGGGATGCGCCCGTCAACCAGCCGAATACCCAGCGAACGCATGACAGTATCGCTGAAAAATCCCGCGCATTCTTTCTGAGGCTCTTCTCCGTACAAGTAACGCAAAGCGGCGATTATCTCCTCGCAAAATAAAGCCGCCGTTCCCGCGTTCAACGCGTCCCCCGGGGAAAGAAAACCGGGCGTATCGGAAGACGACTTAGGGAGCAATGATCCGGCGTGATCAAGGACAGGCCATATGCCTTTCAAATCCTCCACTTTCGCCCCCAACAAAGCATTAGCCATGGGGAAGTAAAACGCGGTCTCGGGGAACCCGGTTTTTCGTTCCCCGCCTTTTTCCTTCACCGCCTTATTCCAAAAATCGAACGCCTGTTTATAAAGGACATTAGCCCCCCGCACAGCCAACCGGGGCACAATATCAGGCATGGAGTTTCCCCTCCTCAACTACGGGAATATCCGCATCTCTCAACAAATCCTTTACCGCGGGACAACCGAAATTTTCCTCAAGCAGTTTTTCTTTTATCGCAGACACATCGATATTTTCTTTCATCATCTTGCCAAATACCCCGCCGGCATCGGTATTTCCGACCAGTACCGCGCCCGCCAGCCGATTATCCTTAATGACAATCTTACGGTAAAAACTTCCCCCGGGACCGGAACTTTTCAACTCCTCGAAACCGGCCGCGCCATCGGGAATATCGCGGATCCCCAGTGATACCGCCGGCAGGCCGAAGAATTCAACGGAATTCATTGCCGGCGGGCTTTCAAAAACCGCCGCGCCGCCGGACATATTTTCTCCGGCAGCCGCGCCCTGCCCGACTGCAACCGGCCAGAGGCCATACACCGCTGATCCCGCGCAGCTCCCGCAGACATCACCGGCGGCATAGATATTCTCGATATTGGTACGCAGAGACGCGTCTACCCGTATGCCGATGCCGGTCTCTATCCCGCTTTCCTGGGTAAACTCAATATTCGGTTCCGCGCCTTTGCACACCACAACCAGGGAAGAGGCGAATATTTTTCCGGAAGCAAGCTTGACCGCTTTAATATCCCCTTCTCCGATTATCTCTACGGCATCCTGTTCCAGGATGAATTCAACACCGTTCGCCTCCATCTTTTCCCGGATCAAAAGCGCCGAGCCGGAATCAAACACCCGCGGCAAGATATGTTTCGAAGAAACAACCGCTTTAACTTCAAGCCCCAGCTTCGCGAA
>JAQTZX010000022.1:6309-8075 GCA_028687525.1 Candidatus Omnitrophota bacterium | reverse complement strand
GAACGCGTAAGCCGCATTAACACCCGCCAGGCCTCCGCCCAGCACACAGGCGCATTTCACCACCGGCAGGATATTTTGTATGGCTTTCACGTCCTTTAATGTCCGGAAACCGAACACACCGTTTTTTTTGACGCCTTTTATTTCCGGCATCCGGGGGCGCGCTCCGGAGGCTATAAGCAAAACGTCGTAATCAAACTGGGATTTATCTTCACAGATAACACGGTTTTTCTTCGGCGACACCCGGTTTACTTTTTTGTTCAGCACCAGTCCGATGTTATTTTCTTTATAAAAGCTTTCCGGGCGGTATACCAGCGCATCTTTCTTCACCTCTCCCGCCAAAACGCGGGAGATGGAATACCTGCGGTACGCCGGATAATCTTCATCAGAAATAATGCTTATCTCCGACTGCGTATCCCTGGCGCGGATCGCTTCCGCCGCGGCAAGCCCGGCGGCAGAGTTACCGATTATGACAAATCTTTTCATAGTATTGTCGGTTTCGTGAATGAAGCTTCACGGGCTGAAGCTCATGGTTTCATAGGATGGAGCCCCGCGGGCAAGCCCCCGTTTCACAATTTGTTTTCCTTCGGGGGGCGGAACCATGAGCAAAAGCCCACGGTTGAAGCTGTGGCCTGCGTCGAATGGTGAAATACTAAGCGGCCATTATTCATCCGCGCCCCAAGGGTGCGGTTTTTGGTCCGGAATGTATAAAACAACGGACATCTTACAACCCGCCCGCGTCCAGCACCTGCGGCAGCAGCTTATTCCATCCGATAGGCATGATATGGACACCCCGGCACATCGGGCGCAGTTCCCCGATCAGGCGCGCCGCGATCTCCACTGTTTTCGCCGTTTTCTCCTTCGCCTGCTCTATCTCCCTGATCAAAGTATCCGGCACGGTAATGCCGGCGACATTCTTATTCATGAACCGCGCCATTCCCGCGGACTTCAAAAGCACGATCCCCGCTATGATGGGTACTTTCAGGTGTTTTGTCCTGGCTAAAAAGTTCTCGAATATCTTTATATCATAGATCGCCTGGGTCTGGAAAAACTGAGCCCCGGCGGCAACCTTTTTTTCCATCTTCATGATCTGCGGCTCCAGCGGGTCCGCTCCGGGATTGACCACCGACCCCAGGCAAAACCGGGGAGGTTCACCATCAAGCTTATTCCCTTTCATATCCGCGCCGTCATGTAATCCCCGGGCGACCTGTAATAACTGCACTGAATCAAGGTCAAACACCGGTTTAGCCTCGGGATGGTCGCCCAGTGCCGGATGGTCTCCGGTAAGGATAAGAACATTCTCAATACCCATCGCCGCCGCGGAAAGCAGGTCCGACTGCAAAGCAAGGCGGTTACGGTCCCGGCAGGTCAGTTGGAATATAGGCTCATAACCGTTCTGTTTTAAAATAATGGACACCGCCAGCGACCCCAAGTGCATGACCGAACTCTGCAAGTCCGTAACATTGATAGCGTCCACCCGGCCGCGTATCAACTCCGCTTCTTCAAGGATGAGTTTCGTTTCGATGCCTTTCGGCGGGCCGACCTCGGAAGTTACCAGGAATTTACCCGATTGTAATTTTTCTTTAAACGTCATCTGTGTTCGATTTTTTATCACCACTTTTTAAAAACAAAAAACACCGCTCCGATGATGCACAAAAACCCCGCCACATAGTTCCACTTCAGGCTTTCCTTCAGGTAAACCACGGAAAACACCGAAAAAACAACAAGCGTGATTACTTCCTGGATGGTTTTAAGTTGCGCGGCGGAAT
>JAQTZX010000022.1:4313-6299 GCA_028687525.1 Candidatus Omnitrophota bacterium | reverse complement strand
CCACAAAAGCGATCAGACAGCTCGCCCCGATAGCGATCCACAGCGGCGAACTCTTATATTTCAGATGCCCGTACCAGGCAATAGTCATGAAAATATTGGAAATTGTCAAAAGAATAACAGTTTTCATTATAATGCCCCTGTCTTACTTAGTCAATTATTATTGCTCCGTACCCGGTACCTCTCCAAAGCGGTACCGGGTACGGACTCAATCGGGAACCTGTCCCCGCCGAATCCCCGCATCTTTCCCCCGGATTTACGCGACGATACTAATCTGCCGCCCGCCGAATTCCACGGAATCTCCCGCTCTCAACTTCCGGCGGACGCGCGCTTCAACTTCGCCATTAACCTTAACCGAACCGTTCAGAACGTACTGCCTGGCTTCGGCCCCGCTTGCGGCAATATCCGCGGCCTTCAGCAAATTATCCAGCTCGATAAACTCATGTTTAAGTTGAAATTCCATAACAGCACCTTTTATCTACACTACAGCTTAATCCCGGAAAGAAGCTCCCGCGCACCCTTCTTGTCCTGGATATAAACCTCGGGTATGAACTCCATTGAATTAGGGATCAGAGCGGCTATCACTTTTTTCAAACGGGCCTGCTGTATTTCATTTTCAGGATCAAAAACGGGATTCTGGCTGATATCGTTCAATAAAAGAATGACCGGCTCATGCGAAAACACATAATCCTTCAAAAGCTGTTTGATAATCAGATCTAAATACTCCGGCTTATCCTTGAACACATCCACCGAAGTCTTAAAATTGATCTTCCCCCAATCGGCATTCACCGTTTTCTGAATGAACGCGTAGACGGAGGCATACTTGACCACATCGACCGGCTCGGGGGCCAACGCACGGGCAACATTCATAATGACGGCGGTAAGCTCCGAATGCCTGAATGTTTTGACCTCATTATGTATATCGATCGTCAACAGATCGAAGTTATACACGCCCCTCACGCCGGAGGCGGCATTGATAGTACTGCGCTTCACCAGATCCTCCACCGCGTCCCAGAGGATTTTCTCATCATTACGGATAAAATTCAACGCCAAAAGAGTGCATGACTGATCTTCACGGACCGCCTTATACTGCCGGACTTTCTCCTGCGCATGCCCGGAATAAGAAATATCGTCAAACAGCGGCATATGCCGGAACAAATTAGACTTCTGGAACCCGTAATCGATCAAATTCACAGGGATATATCTCCTCGGTGCCTGAAATGAACAAAAATCCTGCCGAAATTCTTATCGTCTTTCTCCACCCGGTGATAAAGCCTTTTTATCTCCGGCTTATCCAAAAACCTAAGCACATGCTTCTTCAACTGCCCGCTTCCCTTACCGGAAACGATCTCCACCAAAGGAATCCTCTTCTCCACAGCCCCGGCAATCACCCGGTTAAGCTCCACCTCAATCAACCTGCCTTTGTTGAAAATATCATGCAAATCCAGCTTTATTTTTGCCATAGGTCAATACTCCACCCTGATCTCAAAAGGCGCCAGCAGCGACAAGACCTCCGGACATGAAAATTTCGCTTTTTTCAATTTATTGGCCGTAGGATCGATATAATAATTGCTTGCCCCGGAAAAATCAGCGTTTTCCAGGACGGCATTATGGAAACGGCTGTCCCGCCGGTCGGAACCGGCGAAATCCGAACCATCGAGATCGACGTTGATAAAATCCGTCCCCCGTATCGCCGACTCGATAAACCGGCTGTGTTTCATTTTAAGCCCCGCGAAATTGCAAAATTCGATCTTGCATTTCCTGAAAACCCATTTCAGAAGAAACGGATTTATGGCGGTAAACGAAACGTTGATAAATTTACAATCATCGAAAATTATACCCCGAAAACTGCAATTATCCACTTTTACATTTGAAAGATTACAACAGATAAAAACGCAGTCGATAAACATCGACCCGGAAAATTTACATTCGCCGAAATCACAGCTCTTGAACACACAGTCGGAGAATTCTTTCCGAAAAAGTTCCCGC
>JAQTZX010000022.1:0-4303 GCA_028687525.1 Candidatus Omnitrophota bacterium | reverse complement strand
AACTTCATGAATCCTCTCTACTCCGGGCTCTCTACCCCGGCCTCGCGCCCATTTCCCGCTTTATCGGGACAAATCCATCAGGATATTACTGCACCACCCGGTAATCGGCCCAACGGCCTGATAGACGGAAATTGCCCGTAAGCACGTTCCCGTCATCCATGTGGCTGTCGATGATCCGACAAATGTACTGTATAGATGCGTCGCTCAAACTTACAAATCCCATTTCCACGCAAGGGTCGGGCAGTCCGTCCCCGTTGAAATCCATGGCCCCGGTGGGACCGTCGCCTTCCCACTGGTATCCTTCTTCATAGTCTCCCGCGGTAGTCACCCAAAAAGGATTCCTCGGCCATCCCTCCAGGTATGGCCCGTCCCACGCCGCGACCCCGGCCTTGTTTTCCAGGAAATCGATCCCTCTTCTCCTTCCCGCAGTTCCGGAATGAACATAAGTATCATCGTCAACGGGAAATATCCCGGTGTCGGCGTAATAGGCCAGAGCCCCCGTTTTGATCGCCTTTAAATCCTCTTCAATTTTTGCGATCTTCGCCTTTTCTATGGCCTTGAAAGCATTGGGAGCTATGATTGCCCCCAAAACAGCAATAATAGCAATCACCACGATCAACTCGATCAAAGTAAATCCTCTTCTCACATTCACCTCCGAGTAAAAAAAGAATCGGGACAGTTCATCTCTTCCCATCGGCGGATATTTTGTTGATTAACAGTCTGATGGAAAAGCCTGCCGGCAGGCAGGCCCGATCTGCTACGTTGCGTGCGTCGTTCCTTTGTGAGGCGTACACATTCGTAGGCCTGCGCAGGAGCGCCTGCCAGACCGCTTAAGAGGGTTTTTCAGCACCCTATTAAGCGATTCCCGCCTGTTCGCCACCGCGTTCTTCAGTCATCCGGCTCCCTTATGGATTTAATTTTACTGCGGGAATTTATTTCCCGGATAATTATATTCTCTCCCTGCATTTTCTGCGGAGGTATTTCGAATTCAAACCTTATATTTCCATTGACGCTGACGGAAGCTTTACCTCCTGTTACCCGGCTGTTTTCGGGGATTTTGCGGAACATTATCCGAACCATATCAGCCTCCCGCAGTATTTCAACCGGTTCGCCCACAGCTGAAAAACCCGGTTGAATAAGGAAAACCCCCTTATAAACGACTTCGCCTTTCCCGTTTTGATTCGCGTATGATTGTGTATCGAGAGTAACCAATAGGAACCGGCAATCCTTCACAAAACCGAGAAACCCTCCCTCACTCTTATAGTGTGCGGCCACTTCCTGGCTGGACTGGACGGCAACTTCAACTTCCGCAAGGGCAAACGAAATGGGATCCTTTAAAAGATCCGCGGGGATCTTGACATCCGCCAATTTATCGGCCAGTTTTCGCAACGCTTCTTGTTCCGGCCCGGGATATTTTTCCAGCGCAATCGCGCGAAAAGGAGCAAACCGGGTTTCGAGGCGTTTGATTTCGGTTGTTTCCCGGGAAAGCCGTTGAATTAACGCCGACAGATATTCGTCTTTCCTTTTTATTTCACCTTCATATTTCTTATTGTTTAACCTGAGTTCCGATATGTCGCGCCAAACAATTATACCCGCTGTAATAACGCAAAGAATCGAAATCAACGCCGCTTGAGCTCTCAGATTCTGGAACCATTTCTTTTCCTTTACCATAGTTAACGGGGTGCTGAAAAACCCTCTTAAATTAGAAAATAAGGGATCCGGTATCTTTACACTTGACAGTTGGACGTGAAGAAAACTAAGTAGACTGTTAACTTGTAAAAATGCGACTCCGTACGTTCCAAAGTAAAGAGTAAAGACGCGACCCCAAAAATACTTTAATCCGGTTCATGAACCGTGATCGGAGCGCCATCGATGCCGGCATAGAAAACGATGATTTCCGCCGATTCCGATCCTTCGTTTTTCCCATAATGCCAGGTATCCACTACTTCCACAAGGGATTCTTCCGCCTTAAGATACAGAGTCTCTCCGTTTTCGGTTTGCACCGTCAACTCACCCTTCAATAATACGCCCGCGTTTATAACCGGATGCTTATGCCTCTCTAAAGTCGCCCCGGCTGGAATAACAATACGCAGAACGGTGATTTCCGGACGTCCTTGAGGGTAAGCCGGCAGAAGCGCACCATCCCAACTGGCACAGGATTTCGACAGCTGATAAACCTTGGTTTCCCGGGTCAACTTACCGTTTGCCGTTTTCTGCGGCCGGTTATCAACCGGTAACGTCCCGCATCCGGTAAGCATACCGATCAACAACCCAACAAACAAACCATTACTTCCACAAAAATATTTTCTCATTTTTTTGGCTGTTTTTTTTCCCGGCGGGCACGGTTTGCCGGCCGAAAAAATCACGCTGAGCGAAAAAAAGTGACAGTCACTAAAAACGTGACGGTCACTTTTTTTGCTTGGCGATCTCGACGAGATTACGCATGAGCATGGTTACGGTCAGGGGGCCTACGCCTCCGGGAACGGGAGTGATGTAGGCGGCCCGCTTCTCGGCTGTCTCGAACTCGACATCTCCGACTATCTTACCGTCAACCCGGTTGATGCCCACGTCGATAACTATCGCCCCATCTTTGATCAACTCGCCATTGATGAACCGCTCCTTGCCTACCGCCACCACCAGGATGTCCGCTGCCCGGATGTGCTCTTCAAGCATCCCGGCGACATTTGTCCCTATATGGCAGACGGTCACTGTGGAAAGCTTATCAAGCAAGAGAAGCGCCAGCGGCTTGCCCACGATCCCGCTGTGCCCCACCACCACCACTTCCCGGCCGTACAGATCCACATCTATGGATTTCAACAACTCCATGACCGCGGCGGCGGTGCACGGTAAAACTTTCGCCTTACCGCATATCAGCCTGCCCATATTGGCCGGATGCATACCCTCAACATCTTTTTCCGGATCAACGAACCGGCAGATATTTTTATAATCGATGTGCGCGGGCAAAGGCAGTTGAAGGATCACCCCGTTCACCGCCTTGTCCGCGTTCAGCCCCTGTATTAATTCGATAAGCTTCGCTTCGTTAATATCCTTGTCCAGCTTATGAAAAAGATATTCAACTCCCAGGGCGGCGGATGTTTTCTGCTGAGACCTGACATACGCCTCCGCTCCCGGATTATCTCCCGCCATCACACTGGCTAAAACCGGCTTCCGGGGAAGACCGCCGATCTCTTTCTTCAACCCCTCTTTGATCCTTTCCGCGATAATCTTACCCTCTAATAATTTTGCCAACCCCGGCCTCCGTTTTTAACCTAAGATTTTTCACCCGTCTGCCCTTCCCATCCAGTTCCTTTCGTAAACGGACGGCCGATTCCCCGTCACACCGGTATTTAAGATTTATATCCACGCTGAACAAAGCGCTGAAAAACGCGGATTCAAGCAAAACCGCCGCCGCCCCGGCATCGCTGGCCAGATTGACATTGCCCTTTTTTACAAGCACAGGACACAACGCGGCGGTATCCGCGCACAGCCGGCATACCCGCACCGGCACATCAAGGCTGGCTTTCATATCTTTGGTTTTGTAGGCAACCGCATCCTTATCCGCCAGATGTAAAAATTCCCTGCGGGCCGCTTCCGACTTTTTAAGCGCCGCTTTCAATTCCCGTTCATAGCGCGCGTATTTCGGCTTGCCGATGGTAAAATTGATCACCATGCTGATCAGGGAAGCGCCTAAGGCCGCGGACAGAGCCGCCGCCGACCCGCCTCCCGGCGCCGGCAGTTTCGCCGCCAGATCATGAAGATAATCAGTAAGACTTTTTGAAGCATACATAGAAGACTCCTTTTATGTCTTGGGCATTTTCCCGGATGATTTTCGGCCGGCTGACTTCTCCACATGTCGCCGGAAAAAACCGGGGCGTTTACTCGCGAATTAAGATTTCAGCAAAATTTATTCTGCGGTTTCGGGCATCCCGGTGGAGCACATGCCAAAGGCATGTGCGACAATACCGGGACGGCGAGGATGTCTGAGCCCTTGACACAGAAGTGTCAAGGGCGAGTTCCGCAGCCGCCGAAAACGCGGAATAAATTTTGTGGTCACTGATTTTCGGAAGAAAATCAGTGAAAAATCTTTCTGAGCGAGGAAATGCCCCGGTTTTTTCCGGAGCATCACACCAACCCAATCACGTTGCCCTGGCAATCCACATCTATCATTTCACCGCCCGGAACACCCGGAAGACCGGGCATGGTTTGTATCGAACCGCACACCGGATACAGGAATCCCGCCCCTATGGAAGCGCGGATGTCCCTGACAGGCAGAATGAAATCCCGCGGCCGGCCTTTAAGGCAC
>JAQTZX010000172.1 GCA_028687525.1 Candidatus Omnitrophota bacterium | reverse complement strand
GTACAATTCTTTGGCTTCATAGATCTCCTGTCCTTTGTTGGTTTGCTTACTTACAAAGTAACAGGTTTTTCTGATCTATGAAGCTTTTTTATTTATTTCTTTTTCGCACTTGTGTTTACAATTCGCGTTCTCGCCGTTCTTATCCCTTGCTCCGCCGCTTTCCACGCATTGAATAAAATGTTCGATAGCTTTCCTGCACTCATCTTCGATCTGCATGAAAGCTATACCGGCACGATAACAGGTATCGCTTAACGAAATAGTATCCCGCACCTCTCCCAAACACTCAACCAGCCCGAAAAATTCATAACTCACCTTGTTCCCGTTGGGCCGCAAAAGGGTGAATTTTATCCAGATAAGCGACGGCACATCCAGCTTCACCCCCGTCAATATGGAAAAGCCGCCCTCACAGATATCCACCATGGTGGCGGCGAATTCCCCCCGTTCGTTCTTGATGCTGATTTCCAGAGGGCCTTCCGTGCTGAACATAACGTTCAAGCTCGTTCTGACCCTCTTGAATTGTCTTCTTTCCGGACCGTTATATTCAACATCCATATTCCCGCCTCCACAGGTATATATATGGCAAATTCATTACAACAATTTATGGGAAAATTTCTGGATCACTCCGGTTATAGTATCAAATTCCTCTTTCTTCCGGAAAGTGAACCGTTTCCGAAGCTTCCATCCCGTATCCGTCGCCTGCCAGCGGTACAACCCTATAAAAGGTATTCCCGTTCTGGGATCCGAGATAAGCAGCACCGCAGTCCACCATCCTCCTCTTCTGGTAATCGTATCCCCGTCAAGAACGTTATTTTTGTAATGATCAGAGACCGGAAATTCAATCATGTCGGCGCAATCAATGTCATATACATATAAAAGTCCTAATATAATAATGCATCATGAAAGAGATATTTCAAGGCTGTTTCAGGGGCACAGGGAAAGCGCTTTCAGGGAAAAAACAGCCGTTTGGAGGGACAAATCTTTCTCAAAACACAAGCGGGGCATTGGGGCTTTTTGGCGCCGCAGACATTCCTACCGTGTTCGATCAACAGATAGCTGAACCGGCCCCACTCTTTTTTATCTAACATTTTCATCAAATCCCGTTCTATCTTTTCCGGGTCCTCGTGCCTGCTCAATCCGAGGCGCCGGCTCAACCTGCGCACATGAGTGTCCACCGCGATACCTTCCGACTTGCCGAAAGCGTTAAAAAGTACAATATTGGCGGTCTTGCGCGCCACACCCGGCAGTTGTATCAATTCTCCCATGGACCCGGGGACCCTTCCGCCAAATTTATTTCGTATCATGCCGGCGGCGGCAATGATATTTTTCGCTTTAGTATGATAAAAACCGGCGGAGCGGATCTCCTGTTCGAATGTTTTCAGGTCGGCGTCAGCGTAATCATCAACGGTTTTGTATTTCCTAAACAGGCTCCCGGTCACCCGGTTAACCGTCACATCGGTGCACTGAGCGGAAAGGATGGTTGCCACCAGGAGTTCAACCGGATGGGCATACCGCAGGGCAATGGCCGCCTTCGGATACTCTTTCTTGAGCAGCGCAACTATCCGCCCGATCGTATTTTTTCCCATATACGACACTCTCCGGACGTATCTTTATTTTACCTGACAGTCTGATGAAAAAGCCTGCCTGCCGGCAGGCAGGCTTTTTGATCAGAATGCTTGAGAGGGTTTTTCAGCGCCCTGCTAACCCCGTTCGCCTTTTCATACCTTGCGATTTCATTTCGCCGGTTTCGGATATAGAATGATCTTATCTCCCGTAATTTTTGAATTAGGCATAATGACTTTCTTATTATCCGGGGCCTTCAAGATAGTGCTGAATACCTGTATATCCTCCACCGTCCCGCCCGCGCCGCCCGCTTCCACGTAATCACCGACATGAAAAGGCTCTAAAAGAATAATCATCACCCCGGCCGCGAAATTCGACAGAGTCCCCTGCAAAGCGAATCCGACCGCCAGACCGGCGGCACCGATAATAGCGATAAAAGAAGTGGTTTCGATGCCCAATTTGTTGAGGGCGGCCAGGAACACGAAAGCCAGCATACCGTAATACACGATGGTCTTGGCAAAAGAAATCAGGGTCTTATTAATTTTCGACTGTAACAAAACTTTTTCAAGAATCCGGACAACGACTCCGGACAACCATTTTCCGATAATAACGATCAATACCGCAGCCAGCACATTCAACCCGTACTGCACGATGTACACCGATATCTTATCCCATAACGTCTGCATATCCAACCTCCTTCTCAATAATCCGTTTCCCCATTCCTCACATATCTTTCAACAGTCGATTCGCCGGAGATTTTCTTGTCAAATCGCTAAAAAACTTCAGGGATTCTGATATTCTTTTCAACTCTTCTGTGTCCCCGACGGGAATATCCATAGTACCCCGGTCATCCAGCACATCCGATACATACTGGATGGTAAGGGTATTTATATCGCGGGCCGGCTGGTAAGAAAGCTGTTTATAATCCGGTTCCCGTATCTCCGAAACTATCCCGCATTCAACCAGGTTAAACATGACATCCTGCACCAGGCGGATCGGGATCTCGAGCGCATCCGCTATCTGCCCGCCGGTCAAAGGTTTCTGTCCCGCGGCAAATCTCTTAGCCAGAACACAGGTTATTTCCAAAGAGATACGTTTCTTAAACGCATAGCTGGCATTGAGACAGTCATGTTCGAATTCATAGGTATCCACGTTTTGATGCGCGAAGGATATTTCAGTGCCGAAAAGCACTATCCTCCAGCTTAGTTGAAGCCAGAGCAGGAACAACGGCAGGGCGGCAAAACTCCCGTATATGGCGTTGCTGTTGGCTACGCCTATCTGAAAAATGATATAAAAATACTGCACCAGTTGATAAATAGTCCCCGCGATAATCCCCCCCATAATACCGGAC
>JAQTZX010000171.1 GCA_028687525.1 Candidatus Omnitrophota bacterium | reverse complement strand
TACAGTAATTTAAGAATGACGCTCATAAACCCCAGTGATGAATTCACTATTTTCTCCTGGCCGCGGACATCATATCATGCGCGTGTTCAAGAGAAATACTGCTTTCTTTATCGCCGCTCATCATTTTGGCCATTTCTTTTACCCTGGCATCCTGATCCAACAACTCAACAACCGTAATCGTGCGGTTATTCTCCACTTTTTTGGAAACGCGGAAATGCCGGTCGGCAAACGAGGCGATTTGAGGCAGATGGGTGATAAGGATAACCTGCCTGTTCGAAGAAAGCTCCTTAAGCTTACGCCCGGTGACAGTCCCCAGGCGGCCGCCGATCTGCGCGTCAATCTCGTCAAATATCAACACCGGGACAGTATCAACCCTGGTTAAAGCCTTTTTCAGGGCCAGCATGAGCCGGGCTGCTTCTCCGGACGAAATAATTTCCGCCAAGGGTTTTAGTTCCTCCCCGGCATTCGGGCTGAGGTAAAAAACCACCCTGTCGGCGCCTTCCGTGTTCAACGGTGCCTTTTCCATCCGGCATTCAAAACGCGCGTGCGGGATACCCAGCTCGGAAAGTTCCTTTTCTATGGTCTCTTTTAAAAGGCGCGCCGTCTTCTTCCTTAACCGCGTCATTTGAGCGGCGATATTTTCAAGCTCTTTTTCAATACCGCTTAACTCCCGGCGAAGAATTCCGTCATTCTGGTCTAAATTAAACAGAACATCATACCGGGATTTAGCTTCCAAGTAAACTTTCTTTGCGTCCTCCAACTCCGGACCGTACTTCCGCATAATCTCATCATAGATATCGCAATTCTTATTGATTTGCTTCGCCTCTTCAGGTTCGAAAGAAAGGTTGTCCCGGTATGCCGCAAGCCGCGACACCAGATCATTGACCTCTTCCTGGATCCGGATGAGGCTCTCGGTAAATTCCCCGCTCGAGGCGTCAATACCGTTCAACCTGCGCAACGGCCCGAAAGACTGTGATAACATCCGGCCTGCCCCCGTCTCGTCATTCTCAAGCAAATGAAGCAGTTCATTCAAATACCCGTACAATTTCTCCGCATTATCAAGCTGGACCTGCTTCTGCCGCGTCTGCTCGCACGCCCGGGAATCCAGCGGCACCTGCTCCAACTCTTTTATCTGATGGGCTAAAAAATCAATATCCCTATCCCGGGAATTCCGCGCCTCGGCGAACTCGTTTATTTTATCGTTCACCTCTTTGAATTTTTTAAAAACCTCGCGGTACTCATCTTTGGAGGCGCCAAAATCGGTGAGCCGGTCCACAACGGAAAGATGAGAATCCTCCGAGAAGATCAACTGGTGGTCATGCGCCCCGTGAAAATCAACCAGATGATTCCCCACCTCTCTTAACCGGGAGACCGTTACGGATATACCGTTGACCTTTATTTTTTTCCGCCCGTCGGCGTCTTGCGACCGGTAAATGATCAGCGTGGTTTCGCCGCCCATGAACTCGCTAAACGCAGGACTCTGCCTTAATTCTTCGGAAGAAAGATCGCAAACAATCTCCACTACCGACGGGACCGACCGGTCGCGTATCTGAGACGCGTTCAAGGGCTCCCCCAGGCAAAACCGCAAAGCATCGATAATAATAGATTTCCCGGCCCCTGTTTCCCCGGTCAAGATATTCAAAGCCCCGGTAAACTCAAGCGAAAGCTCATCAATCAACCCGAAATTCCTGATATTTAACTGTGTTATCATTTCCGGTTCCTTTCATTCTTGAATTCCCTTCCGATTATCTAAGATTGAGACCGATAATTATCTCCGGCAATCTATGTATACGGCCATTTAATGCACCTTTATGGAATTATCGAATTCCGCCACAGTTTATCACGCGGTGTGTCCCCGGGATCCGGCAGCTATCACGCCTCCGGATCATCCGGAGTCAATACTTCGATCACGCGCGCGGCAACAGAATCATTCATCAAACAAGACACTGCCCGGATAACCTTCTCATCCACGCCGGCCTCCTTCATTTTCTGGATCATGGAATTGAGCACAGACATGCGGGAAGCAGCCGGCCGGGCCAAAACCGCCAAAAGCTGCTCCCGGAACATTTTATCTTTCCGCGCCACGCGGATCAAATACACGAACGCTTCATTTTCACTCATATGTTTTGCAGACGCTGCACGCTCTTCAAGAACCGCCCGGAAAAAGAAAGGCAGCTATCACCCTGTCCTTTTTCCCCCCCTACACCGTCTTCAAATATACAAACCTCAAAATAAACAACACCGCCAGAAGATACACCAGCCAGGAAACCTCTTTCCCCCTGCCGGTCAATAATTTCAAAACGGCGTAACTGATAAAACCCACGGCAATGCCGGTGGCGATACTAAAAGTAAAAGGCATGGTCAGGATCACCAAGAATGCCGGGATGGACTCGCTGTAATCCTTCCAGTTTATTTTAGTCACCGAATGCATCATCATACTGCCGACGATGATCAAAGCCGGGGCGGTTATCGGATACAATAAATCACCTTGCGCGGTCTGATATCCGCCGCCGATCATTTTAACTAAGGGTGAAAAGAAAATTGCCGCCAGGAAGGCCAGCCCGGTAAAAACACTTGCCAAGCCGCTTCGCCCGCCGGAGGCAATACCGGCCGCGCTTTCGACATAACTTGTCACTGTCGGCGTGCCGCAGGCGGCGCCCACACAAGTACTCACGGCATCGGCTAACATGGCTTTGCCCGCGCGCGGCAGTTTACCTCTCCGCATAAACCCGCCTAATTCCCCCACGCCGGCCAGGGTTCCTACCGTATCGAAAATATCCATGAACAAAAATATAAAAACGATGGAAAGCAATCCGAGCTTCATCGCCCCGAAAACATCCATACGCATAAACGTGGGCATCATTGACGGCGGCGCGGAGACTATCCCCTGCCATTTCACGAGTCCGGCGCACATTCCGGCGGCGGCAGTGATCAGGATGCCCCAGAGCATCGCCCCCTTTATATTCTTCACCAGAAAC
>JAQTZX010000021.1 GCA_028687525.1 Candidatus Omnitrophota bacterium | reverse complement strand
CACGCAGTCATACAACGGCCGTATTTCCTTACGAAAACACCCGGTATCAAAACACCATTCCATTTGCCGGCGCGCATCCCACGTTCTTCCCGCGGCCAGTTGTATCAGCATTTTCAGTTCCCCAAAACACACCTGCGTCCAGGGGCTTGTCTCCTCGAACGCGATACCGATGAGATGAGAAACGGCCTCTTCATCCCCCGCATCCCCCGAGTTCAACTTACCCAGCAGCCGCGCCAGAGCTTTCCTGCCCAGCGACGGCAGGCATAGTATCTCCTTCCGGAATTTCATCCCTCGGTTATAGTTCGCGAACACCAGGTCGTCAACCGGATATACCTCCGACATCCCAGGCACCACGATCCGGCAGGTATAGAATCCGCTTTCCGCGAAATCCGCGATATAAATATCCCTGTGTTCCTTATGAATAACCGAACTCAAGTACGCCAGCTCTTCCAAACGCGAGCCTTGGAAGTCAACGTGCCGGAACGGAAAATCAGGTTTTTTTTCGAAAAAACCCCAGGAAACCACCCCGCTGGAATCGATAAAATGCGCTTCCAGGTTGGCGCTGTCCGCGGCCAGCGCGCGGCCGGCAACAGGCCTTTGCAATCCGGAAAAATCATCCGCATCCTTCCCCTGCAAAAGCTCGGTAAGCGTACGGGTAAGCGCGATCCCGAACGAAGGGTGGGCGCCGAAAGCGAGAAAACAACGCGTGGAATTCCGCTCAATAAGCGTGATATTGACCACCGGATACCTGCCTGCCAGCGAGGCATCCAGGACGAGGACGCGAAAACCTTTTCTCTCCAAAGCCTCTATCGCGGCTGTCACCGGTGAAAAACACGCATAATACTTCCGGGGGATCTCCGGCAAAGCCAGGCCGCCGGCAATAATTTTATTTTTCACATACCGTTCCAGGATCTCGGAAAGCGCCTGCACACGCGCCTCCCCCGGGGTATTGCCCGAGGCCATGCCGTTGGTCGCGTACAGATTATCGAGGATGCTTACCGGAAAATAGATTTCCCCACCGTCCCGCACCCGGGTAAACGGCACAGCACAGATATCCGTCCTCCCGGAGATCCGCTCAACCAGATGTTCCGCGGCAAGCTTATTTTCGGGATCATAAAAACAGCGTAGATGCGTATCCAATATCCCTTCGGGCAGGCGCCGTCCCTTAACCGGGAACCATTTCTCCTGCGGGAAGAAATAAAATCCACTGTGCCCCGCGGGTCCGCCGATCGTATAATCGCTGAAGAAATAACCGGTATTAAGCCGCTCCATGAATTCGGCAAAGGCGCTGGCCAGCGCCAATTCACGGCTTGCCCCTTTACCGTTGGCGCACAAACGGGGGCATGCCCGCTCCCGCACATGCACCGACCACACATGCGGAACCGGGTGTTTCCAGGATGATTCTCCGACGGAAAATCCCGCGCGTTTGAGTATGGAACGAATGACGCGTATCGTATCTTTAGGTTTTGCGTCTTTACCGAACATATTTTAATTATACCACTGCCGGGGATTATTTTTAAAAATTCTTATCCCCGCATCCGGACAAATGGAGCCCCGCGCCTTTACCGGAAATTCAATCCCGCCCCCGCTCATGGCGGCCGCAATCTTTTTTCATAGTTTCAAAGAATCCCCCCTGGTCACGGAAACACGCCTCCCGATCGATTGGATTCTCCGGTAAAGACAAGGCAGGCACTCTTCCGCATCCTCCCCCACACAGATCTTTCCCGGATAAATATCGTAATACCGCCGGTAACGCGCCGGCGTGAGGTCCGGCATGACCACATTCGCTCCCGCCTGTAAAGCCTTTTCGCGGCCCACCGCGTCTATGCTTCCCACGGCAGTCGTCGCCGGAATATGCGCGTTCCCGGTAACCATGCGTGTTATTGCCACCACTTTAAGCACTGTTCCCAAATCTATTCTTTTGCTCCCCGCCAAAGGCGTGTCAGGGTGCGGGATAAAAGGGCCGATACCGATCATATCCAGGCCAAGTTTCTCAAAAATGAGTATATCTCCGGCGATACTCTCGAAAGTTTGACCGGGGAGCCCGACCATTATGCCCGAACCGACCTGGAATTTTAGTTTTTTAAGCCATGCAAGACACTCCAGCCTGCGTGAAAGAGTATTCCCCGGCCTGAATTTTTTATACAGGACCGCGTCCGATGTTTCGAACTTCAACAGGTACCGGTCCGCGCCGGCCTCCTTGAGCCTGCGGTAATCCGCATAGGAACATTCTCCGATACACACCGTAACCGCGACATCCAGCTTTTTGATCTTTCCTATCAAACCGCAAAATTCCCCGATGTTGTACTGCGGGTCTTCCCCGGACTGCAACACAACCGTGCGGATATCCGCCCTGCGGGCGGATTTTGAAACGGAAAGTATCTCTTTGGGCGGCATCCGGTAACGGATGAGATTTTTATTACTCCTGCGCAGGCCGCAATAAAGACAATCCTGCCGGCAGTGATTGGAAAACTCGATAATCCCCCGCAGGTGCACGTCATCCCCGGTATATTGCCTGCGCAAACGGTCCGCCTCCGCGAACAAAGAGCGGGCCTTACCCTTATCTTTATTTCTTAGAATACCGCTTATCTCTTGTCTACTCAACATATACCCTCTGCAGGGTGTCCACAGTCTTTTTGTCCAGGGCGTACATACAATCATACAAACGCCCTTTAAAAGTCCCGGGACCCTTCGATTTTTTCGCCGCGCATTCCGCGGCCACCTCAAAACAAACCAATCCCGCCGCCGCCGCGTACGCAAGATCATCTTCCACCGCGGCAAAAGCCCCGATAACCGAAGCGGCCATGCATCCCGTACCCACAATATGAGACATCAACGAATGCCCGTTTTTAATGATAAACGTCCTGCTCCCGTCGCTGACAACATCCTCTTTTCCGGTTATGACAACGGTACTGCGCCTGCGCCCGGCCAGCTTCCCGGCCAGCGGTTTTAAATCCGTTTCGATTATCGCCGAATCAACACCTTTCGTTCGTACGCTTCGCCCGGCCAGCCGGGCCATCTCGGAGGCATTCCCTTTTATAATGTTTATTTTCGTTTCGTCCAACAACCGGAAACAACTCTTATCCCGCAGGCCGGTCGCCCCGGCGCCGCAGGCATCAAGGACAACCGGGATGCCTTTCTTGTTGGCGCTCAATGCCGCGATCTTCATCGCCTCCACCAGTCCTTCCGTCAGGGTACCGATATTCAAGACCAGCGCGGAAGCGATGCCCGCCATTTCCGCCGCTTCCTGGGGCGCGTGCGCCATTACAGGCGAAGCCCCGAATACTTTTACCGCATTGGCACAATCATAAATACTGACCCAATTCGTCAAGTGATGGACCACCGGCCCGTCTTTTCTGATTTTTTCCAATAATCCGTACGCGTTTATCCTCTTTTTCTTCATCTCATCCGCCTTCCGCACCGTTAATAACACAAATCATCCCGCAGAACCTGTTTCGTTCGTGATTTTTCCCGGCCGCGCTTGATCAATCGCAGTTTTTGCTTTCTGGTCAACCGCTTGACGGCGATTTCCCGTTTTAAGGCGCCGGATTTAGAAGAAAACTTTTCACTATAGAGAAGCCTGACCGGCGTCCTGCCCCTGGTAAACCGGCAGCCTTTACCGGTATTATGAGCGGTAACCCTGCGGACAAGATCATTGGTCATGCCGGTATACAGCGTGCCGTCGTTACACCGCACTATATAAATGTGCCAACTTACAAACGATGGTCGTATCATTCCCAAATTATACGAAAAATACGGTACCGCTCATACAATTCCGGATGGAGAGCCGGTTGTTTCCCACGGGAAAAAGGCTATGACCGGTATTGCGATCATAGCCTTTTAAAAAATGTAATCCCACGGCTTTACAGCCGTGGCCCCCTGAAAACCCGCCGCCGCTTCGCGCCTGCCTCTCGGCAAGGCCGAGGGTCGGCGAGGTCCGCCTTCATAAGCACGGACGACCATCTCGCCGGAGCGCAGCATTCACGCATTTCCGCCACGACTTTGTCGTGGCGAGATCACGCCGGGTTTTATGGCGGACATCTGGGTGTTTACACACGGGGTTTTCTGCGCGAAGGCGGATAAACAGTACCGTGTATCCGGATGTTTATCCCCGGTCTTTTCGCCGCAGATAAAACGGCTTCTCTCTATAAACAAAATCCTTCTTTTTTCCCCCGTAGTGCTTCTTAAAAGGATGCCCCGGGCTCTGCGAATCACGTTCCGGAAAATCACCATAGGCCTTCTTGTGGCGGCCGGACTCATGGCCTTCTTCACCGCGGCGTTTTTCAAAATGGCGCCCCGGGAAGAACCTTTTTTCTCCGGGGGGATTCTCATCATGCCCTCGTTCAAACCGGCGGTGAGGATGACTGAACGTACGGAAAGACTTTGAAAAATTCCGTCCGCCGCGGGGTTTTGTTTCAGACTGATTGATCAGGATATCGATCTTTTTCTCCAAAAGGGCCAACTGTTGCTGCATCTTTTTCACCAAAACCGCCAAATCCTGCTCATCCGGCGCGGGAGGCAAAAAATCATCACGTTGAAACTGCTGCTCATCCATATGTTCCCCTTTCTCTGCGTTTTAAAAATCCTTAAACCGCTTCCCCCCGGTTCAAGAGAATTAACCTGCCCTTTGACATCTGCTATTGTACCAAACTAACAGTTGGAAACCAATTGTTTTTTCGGGGAGAGACGGACCGGAATCAATAATAAAAGGTTTATTATCGTGTGATCAACGGATTGAAAGCAGGATTGCAATATCGGGAGCACTTCTGGTTATTCCCTGCTCCGGTAAATATCACGCTTGTTTTTCCTGATAACAATCGATTTCAGCCCGGGGTTTTCCAGCAGACTGCCGTAATGAAAAAGAGCGCCTGTCATCCCTAACTCTTCCACACAGCGCAATTCCCGATCGAATATTTTCTGCGCGCGCACAAGTTTGTATGCGCCGACACCCGCTTTTATATTCGAAAACCCGGGTACTTTTTCTTTAACAGCAGCCAGCCACCGTTTAAATTGCCGGGGATCTGAAGAATAATTCATAAGAGTGACAAAATCGACTATCCCGAGGCTTACCCATGACGGCCAGTCCTGATAAGCTTCATGGTAAGCGCGGACATACGGCATGCATCCGGTCGCCGAAACCTGAATGCCGGGACGCAGGGTGCGCGCCGTTTTGACCAGAAGAACCAATAATTCGGTCACCTGGGCGCGCCTCCATTCTTTCCAGGCCGGGCTTTCTTCATCAATCGCCTGTAAACCGGTCGCTTTCTTGAAACGTTCAAGATTACTCCGCGTGTATCCGTAGTGGGGCTCTTTGTCCGGGTAGCGGATGTAGTCGAACTGAATCCCGTCCAAATCAGGATAGGCGCGCACAAGCTCACCGACTAATTTGGACAAATCTTCCCGTACCCGCGGGTCGCCGGGCTCAAGGAAATACTGCGCATCAATCAAATAATCACCGAGCTTTTTCTTTTCCTTTATGTTCCTGGTCAAAACATCCGTTCCGTATTTTTTAAGAAATCGGGAATCCTGATTTTGCGACAGGCTCAATATATTAAGCCAGGCGTGGACCTGAATTCCCTCTTCATGAGCCAGCCGGATAATCCGCGCGAAAGGATCCTCGGATAAATCATTGCGGCATTTTTCATATTCCGCGGAATCGGCGACTTTAGAAGGAAACCAGGATTTGTTCTGCCGGTAAACCTGTACAAAAAGCGTCTTGATGCCGGCATTGCCGGCAAATTCGATCAAAGCGTCAATCCCCTCCCTGCTTGAGAATATAGACGGATGCTGCACCAGAGAAACAAAAAGGGCCGAACAAACCGGATCTCTCCCGGAAAATAACCGGGCGATATCCTCCGGATCATCTTCGCCTTCAACGGCATAACGGGACAGAACATACGACCGGTCAGCCCGGAAGAGATACCCGCCGTTAAGACCGTTCACTGTTACCGCGGTATCGAAGCCCGCGTCCTTAACCATAGAGATCACATCATCGCCGTAACTGCCGTACGGATAGGCAAAAACAGAAACCGGTTTATGTAAATGCTCTTCCAATATCTTCTTGGAACCAAAAATCTCCTCGCGGGCCTGTCCGGGAGGCAGTACCGAAAGCCTCGCATGCGTATGAGAATGAGGCTCGATATCCATGCCGGAATCCGACATTTCCCGCACCTGCTCCCAATTCATGTACTCCGAATGCCCGATGGAACCGGTAATGATAAAAAAAGTCGCTGAGAAATCGTATTTTTTTAATATAGGAACGGCATTCCGGTATTGATCCTTCCAACCGTCGTCAAAAGAGATCACTACCGGTTTGTAAGGCAAGGGCAGGCCCTGTTTCAGATAAGCGGTTAATTGCGCCATGGTTACCGGATGAAACCCGTGCTGCGCAATCCATCCCATCTGGGCATCGAATTTCTCCGGAGAAATCGTCCAGCGCCGCTGCGCCCGGCCGGCGCCGGCAGGCAAATCGGCTATATGGTGATATAAAAGTATCGGAACGTCCGCTTTTTCCCCCGGAGCAATATCCCCGCAATAACCGGAAACAAGCGCGCATACCGTCAAGAAAATAACCGTGGCTGAAAAAACAAAAAATTCCCCCGTTGTACGAGAAAAAAACATGGAATAATTATATCCCTTCTTCATTCACAGCACAACAAAAAAATGGGGACGGAAAAAAATGGGGACGGTTCTATTTTTTTGTTCTTGCCCGCGAGTATAAAAAATAGAACCGTCCCCTTCCCCGGTTAGGAAAAAACAGCCCGGTTTTCACGGCTTCTAAGAACGGTGAGAGTTTCGTAATAGATGGATTTGGCAAGCTCCATCCGGTTAAGACAAACTTTTATCTTTGACTCCCCGGAAGATATCCTGGTAATTTCGCTGTCTCCGGCCCAAGGCAGGCTGACGGTGGTTATACCTAAAAAAGACATCTTTTTGATTATTTCATGAATAATGGGAATGAATATATCAACAGCGCTTCCCGCGAAGACTATACTGTCCAGGCCGTTCAAAACGGTTATGCTCTCGCCTATATGCTTCATTATCTGGGCCTGGTAAACATCAAATGCAAGATCCACCTTAACATCCTTGCCGCGCAATTTCAGCATATCGCTTAATTCGATATCATAACCCGTAAGCCCGGCGAACCCGCTGTCCCTTTTCAGCATTTCATCGATCTTGAATATAGAGAAATTATGGACATTCATAAGATAGAAAATTATCCCGGGATCCACATCTCCGCAACTGGTCCTGGACATAACCCCTTCCAGAGGGGTATAGCCCAGGCTGATGGAAAGCGGCCTGCCCTGATGGACCGCGCATACGGTAGTCTGCTTGTCTATCACTACGGAAACAGTCTTGTCTTCGGGAGAGAATATCCCGGCATTCAGCTCATGGAATATCCCATGGAACCCCCATTTTTTTATTTTATTGCTCTCGTGGTATTCGAAAGGCAAAGCGTAATACCTGCCGCTCTCCGGCAATTTTAAGAAAAACGAGGTTTCAAAGAAAGCAATAAGCGGAATCCCCTTGAAAACCCGGTGAAATCTCTTCAGCATTTCCAGTATCGACGGCACGTAAAACGGGAAAAAATTCATCAGCTTCCCGAACCCGGCAAAAAAACCGTCATCGACAAACACGGGCCCCTTAAAATAATCCCCCCCGAATAATATCCTGAAAGAAACGGCATCTATCCTGTTTTTACCGGCTATGGCGCGGATACAGGCTTTCGCGGAGGTATCGTCGCCGAAATCGCCGGCATCTTTGGAAAAAAAACGCGGCGAAGCCTTCCCCGGCTCTCCCGTGCAAGCCCAGATCTTTACTTCCTTCAGGTCATAATCAACAATCAGTATCATTTTTCATAAACTCCTTGTATGATTCCCGCGCTATCATAAGTTCCTCGTTAGTCGGGATTACAAGGATCCTCGTTTGCGAATCAGGCGACGAAATATCGCTTTCTCCGCTTTGATAGCGGGCGTTGACAGTCCCGTCAAGTTTCATGCCTAAAAATTCCATCCCCCTGCAAATATGTTCCCGTAATACCGGCTCTTCCACCCCGAGCGAATCGGTAAATACCAGAATATCCGCTTTCTTCAAAATAAGGGCATAAAACCCTATATACATCCTTACCCTGCGCACATACATATCAAACGTCATTTCGGCCCGTTTGTCCCCGTCTATATTATTAATGACCTCCCTCAAATCCGAGGAAGAATTGAATACTCCCAGGACACCGCTTTTTTTGTTCAGCATGTTTTCCGTGTCTTCGGGAGAAAAGTTCTCCTGGAACATTATATAGAACACCACCCCGGGATCGATATTACCGCATCGCGTATTCATCATCAACCCTTCGAGCGGCGTGAACCCCATCGAATTATTGATGGATTTCCCGCAGTTTATAGCGCAGACACTGGCCCCTCCGGTCCCCAGATGACAGCTGATTATCTTCTGCGTGGACTTCTTCCTCCGCAGGAACCTGCATGACTCCTCCATCACGTACCGGTGCGAAATACCGTGGAAACCGACCTTTTTTAACCCGTATTTCTTTATGATATCCCGGGGAAGCGCGTAAGTGGAGAATTCCGGAGGGATTGTCTTATGGAACATGGTGTCAAACACCAATATCTGCGCCGTAGAGGCGTACTCCCGGCGGCAGAAATCGATCAACTGATATGATATCGGATTGTGTATCGCCGCGAGCGGGAACGTTTCTTTCAACTTCTCTAAAACATACTTGTTTATTTTTGTCGTCTTCGTGAAAAAATTACCCGGGTGCACATACCTGTGGGCAAAAATGTCGAATCGCACGTCTTTATTCTTTTTCACATCCTCACCGATCATCTCAAGCGCTTTTTTTAGAGCGGCGGCGTGGTCGGGAAGCGGGATTTCAACCGTTCTTTTCTTATCCCCGAAACAATGGGTAATAACGGAGACGCCCTGCGTCTTAGTGCCCACCCTTTCCGCCTCCCCCTGCACCAGCGTCTCCTCCTGCGGCATTCTTATTATCTTATATTTCAGAGATGAGCTTCCGCAGTTAAGCACAAGAATATTAACGTCTTTCTTATTATATTTCATCTGCGTTCCAGCCGAAAGCAGGCATTCCGATATTTCTCTGGACGATCAATGTCTGCCCGTATACCGCCCGTTCAACCTTATCGAAACCCAATAAATCCGGGCCCGCCCCCAACGCATCTTCCGAGCCGGCGCCGAATCCGATCGTCGGTATTTTAAGCTGGGCACAGGTATAGGAACCGTCCGTAACTATCTTCTTCCAATACCCGAAATCGGATTTAAACCCGCTCTCAGTCAGGCTCTTCAGGGAATCCGAAGCGAAACTCCGATGGCTTTCCATGAGCCAGGGTTTGTATTCCTTCTCGGAAAGAGTTTCCAGCCCGGTGTACGTTTTCACCCGCTCCTTTGCCAGGGCCGTTCTCACCGTGATATCGGAATCCGACTTATATACATTCCTGGCTATGGTTTTGGCTTTATCCAAAATATAGCTCTCGTTTTCCTCGGGAATGAATACCCTGTCCACGACTATCCTGAATTCGCTCACTTCCTCCTGCGGTTGAGAACCGTTAAAACGGACATCTTTTATCTTCAAGTCCGACCGCCCGAGGTTAAAATCACTCGGCAGTTCCCTGGAAACTTTCTCCAACTCGCTTATCAAGGGAAACATCGTCCCCAGCATATTGATGCCGCGGTTCTCCAGAAAATTTCTGACCATTTTCCCCCGGACCACGATCTCATACTCCATCCTTCCTTTATGCCCGAGGTTTATATTGAAATCCGTGGGCTCACAAAGGACCACTCCTTTGACCTTCCTGGTCCTGGTTTTTAAGAATCCCTCGAACAACGACCGTATCCCGAAATCACCGGATTCCACTCTCGGAACACAACAAACAATCAAATCCCCCGTAAGCGGCATTAAAGCCCTTTTCACCAAAGCGCCGGTATAAATACCCGCGGCAATACCCGCCTTGAATTGCGCTGTCCCGCGCTCATGCAGATTTTCCAATTTCTGCCGGTTCGCAGACATAACATCGATATGCGACATCATGACAACGGAATCTTTATTCCCGTACCCTTTTATTATCCCGATCACATTACCGGCCTTGTCCTTTGAGACCTTGTCAAAAGACAATTCCTTCATTTGAGCCAGGATAAGATCCGCGAACGAATCAACATTCGAATTATTGACGTCAAAATCCGCCACCCTTGCATAAAATTTACCCAGCGGCTCCCGTAACCCGGAGAGCTTCTTTCCAAGGACCTCTTTCATGATATGCCTCCTTAGTTTTTAAATACTTAACAGCATTAACCTTAACTTAACAACCTTATTAAAAAAAATCCCCCCTAAAATGTCGGCGGCGTCACCACCCATACCGCTTCCACCTCCTCCGCGCCTATATTCTTGAATGCGTGAGGGAAGCTTGAATTGAAATATATGCTGTCCCCTTTCTTAAGTATATACGTCGTTTCATTAAGCGTGATTTCCAGAGAACCTTTCAAGACCAATACGAACTCCTGACCGAAATGTTTATATGACTGCCTGCCCGAATCGGCGCCTTTTTTCAAATGAAAAAGCAGAGGTTCCATCTGCTTGTTCGAATCACGCGATGTCAAAAGATAAATATTGATCCCTTTGCTTACTTCCTGTATATGCTTGCGTTCCTCCAACCTGATAACGGGATTATCATTTGTCTTCCGGGTCTCCCCGATCAAATCCCCGATAGTCGTGGAAAGGCAGTCGGAAATACTTTTTAACGTAGTCAACGACGGCGAAGCCTTGCCGCTTTCGACCTGCGACAAAAAACTGGCGCTTACATTCAGCTTCTTAGCCATAACCCGCAGCGTCATTCCCTGCTCTTCTCTCAGGCGTTTTATGTTTATCCCTACAAGCTGCATTTTGCACCTCCAAAATCAGTATACACGCATAGGCCGGTCTTGTCAAGTATTATTTAACAAAACCGGTCAATGTTAATAAGTACTTAACACACTCCGATCCCACGGTAACTATGGAACCCCGCGGCTTCACAGCCGTGGTCTCCTGAAAACCCGCCGCCCCTCGGCCTTGCCGAGGGTCGGCGAGGTCCGCCTTCATGGGCACGGACAACCATCTCGCCGAAACGCAGCATTCACGCATTTCCGCCACGACTTTGTCGTGGCGAGATCACGCCGGGTTTTATGGCGGACATCCCCGTGTTTAAACACGGGGTTTTCCGCGCGAAGACGGATAAAATTTCCCCGGCAAAAAAAGAAGAAAAAAAGGCAAAAAAAAGGGGACGGTTCTATTTTTCTTCGGAAAAATAGAACCGTCCCCTTTTTTTCCTGGAGCCGTCCCCTTTTTTTGGCCGCGCGCGCTTACCTCCCATACAAAACTTTTAATTGCTCCACGGCCGGATTACCCGGATAATATTCCCCTTGCGGCCCGACATAACCATCCTTCCGTTTAATCAGGCTAACCGGGGTAAAACTTCCGTTTGCATTGGGGACATTTACCGTCGCTGTTTCGCCTGAAGCCGGCGCAGGTTGCACAACAACCGGCGCCGCAACCGCGGAAGATACGGCAACCGGCGCGACAACCGCCGGCGGGACTATTCATACCTTAATGCCTCTATAGGATTAAGCCGCGAGGCCTGCTTTGCCGGCCAAAGCCCGAATACCACCCCCACCACCAAAGAAAAAACCGCGGCCAGTACCACCGAAGGCGCGGAAACCCTTACCGACCACCCCGACACAATAGTTATCAACAGCGATGTACCGCCGCCGAGAATGATACCCGCCACCCCCCCGATAAACGACATCAGTACGGCTTCGATAAGAAACTGGATCATGATATCCTTATTATTGGCTCCTATGGCCTTGCGCAGGCCGATCTCGCGCGTGCGCTCGGTCACCGAAACAAGCATGATATTCATGATACCGATACCTCCGACCAAAAGCGAAATCGCGGCGATAGCGCCCAATAATAACGACATTGTTCTCGTGGTGCTTTCAAGTGTATTCTTGATATCGGACATATTGAAAATATTAAACGATTCTTTTTGATCCTGGGTAAGCAGGCGGTGTTGTTTTATGATAAACGCGCTTACCGCCTCCTGGGCGGAATCGACCAGATCCACGCCTTTTGCCTCCACATAGATGGAATCGATATACTGTTTTCCCAAAACCCGGTACATCGCGGTAGTTATAG
>JAQTZX010000020.1 GCA_028687525.1 Candidatus Omnitrophota bacterium | reverse complement strand
TATATATAGAGGAAAAAGCCATGAGCTTTTTAAAAAAGTTTGTAAATTTTTTGAGAGAGTCCAAAACCGAACTGAGCAAGGTGTCGTGGTCTACTCGCCGGGAGGTAATCGGCGCGAGCGCGGTGGTGATCGTCATAACCATAGTTATGGCATTCTTCATAGGGGCGGTTGATCTGGTGCTTACGCGTTTTTTGGCTGTTGTAATGAAATAGGAGATTGAAAAAAAGTAATGATGAACTGGTACGTTATCCACACTCAGACAAATTTGGAAGATAAAGTAAAGGCAATTCTTGAGAATAGAATTGTTTCCGAAGGACTGCAGGATTTGATCCGGAAGGTTATTATTCCTACCGAACAGATTTCCGAGGTGCGAGGCGGGAAGAAAAGGGTCACCGAACGGAGATTTTTTCCGGGGTATATCCTTGTGGAAATGGAATTGGTTGACCGGACGTATGCGGTGATCAAGACTCTTCCCGGGGTATCAGGTTTTATAGGGTCGGGAAAAAAACCCTCCCCGTTACCAAAACACGAAGTGGACAGTATCCTGAAAAGAACCGAAGAAACCCGCACCAAACCCAGCCCCAAGATTATTTTCGGCAAAGGCGAATCTATCAGAGTAAAAGAAGGCCCGTTCATGAATTTCAGCGGAGTTATAGAGGATGTGTATCCGGAAAAAGGGAAATTAAAAGTCAGTATTTCCATATTCGGGAGGTCGACTCCGGTGGAATTGGAATATTGGCAGGTGGAGAAAGTGTAATATGGCTAAAAAAATAACCGCGATAATCAAATTGCACGTACCGGCCGGGCAGGCAAACCCGGCACCTCCGGTCGGTCCCGCTTTGGGCCAGCACGGGGTCAATATCATGATGTTTTGCAAGCAGTTTAATGATCAGACAAAGGGAAGAGACGGCCTGATCCTGCCCGCGGTAATTTCGGTGTATGAGGACAGGACATTTTCCTTTATAATAAAGAGCCCGCCGACTTCGGTACTTTTGAAACGTGCCGCTAATCTTGCCAAGGCTTCGGGAATCGCGGGCAAGGAGATTATCGGTTCGGTTACCAAAAAACAAATCGAAGAGATCGCCAAACTTAAATTCAAGGATTTAAACACGGCGAACATGGAACAGGCCGTTAAGTCGATTGCAGGAACTGCCAGGAGTATGGGCATAACGGTAGAGGGATAAGAGCATGAAAAAGAGCAGTAAACGGTATACGGAAGCCCAAAAGCAGGTGGATATTACCAAGACCTATTCTTTGCCGGAAGCGGTTGCGATTTTAAAAAAGCTTCCCGCTTTGAAGTTTGATGCTTCGGTTGATCTGCACTTTGATTTGAATGTGGATACAAAGAAACCGGAACAGATGATCCGGGGCACGGTTATTCTCCCGCACGGCACCGGGAAAAAGGTGCGTGTCGCGGTTTTTTGCAAGGGTGAACATGAGAAAATCGCCCGGGATGCGAACGCCGATCTCGTGGGGGCACAGGATTTGATCGATAAAGTAAACGGCGGTTTTCTTGATTTCGATTGTGTTATCGCCACTCCCGACATGATGAAGGATTTGAGCAGATTGGGAAAAATACTCGGCCCGCGTGGTCTGATGCCCAGTCCGAAGACCGGTACGGTGACCAATGATATTGCCAAGGCGGTCGAGGAAGTCCGGCGAGGAAAAGTGGAATTCCGCGTGGATAAACAACGCGGACTGCATTTGTCGGTGGGAAAAATTTCCTTTTCCGAAAACGCGATCGCGGAAAACGCTTCTATCGTGATAAACGCCATTAACGACGCGAGGCCGTCCACGGTCAAGGGTAAGTTCGTTAAAAAGCTGGTTATTTCATCAACCATGAACCCCGGATTAAATTTAGCGGTGTAACCATGAAAAAATTAGGAGTACTTTTTAAAGATACGTCGGCGCGGATGATCAGGGATAATATCAGGGATTCCGGCAGTTTTTTTATTATCAGGTATACCGGTTTGTCCGGCCTGGATATGAGTAATTTCAGGAAAACGCTCAAGGGCTCCAGCGCCAGCCTTATGGTGGTACGCAACAAAATAGCCATGCGTATACTCGCCGATATGGGGAAAGAAGATTTGAATAAAATGATAGACGGTCCCTGCGGGTTCATCTTTATCAAAGACGAACCGGTTAATGTCTCAAAAGCGGTTTGTGATTTTCTTAAGGATCACGAAAAGCTTGTTGTCGGAGGGGGCCTTTTCGGCGAAAAAGTTCTGGCAAAGGCGGATATCGAAGCCATGTCGAAGGTGCCTTCAAAAGAAATTCTGCGGGCACAGGTGGTCATGGGCTTGAAGAGCCCGATAAACGGTTTAGTAACGGTTTTGAATTCCACCTTGAGGAAATTTGTCTGCTGTTTGGATCAGATCAGGCAGAAAAGAGGCGGATAAGAGGATCGTTTGGTTTATTGGCATCGTTAACAGGAAAAATCCAAGGAGGAGAAAATGGCAAGTGTAAAAGTTGAAGATTTAATTAAATCCATCGAGGAAATGTCCGTTCTGGAATTATCCGAGATGGTCAAGGCTTTGGAAGAGAAATTCGGCGTGACGGCGAATATGCCGATGATGGCCGCGCCTATGGCGGGTGGAGCCGCAGCAGCCGCTCCGGCCGTTGAAGAGAAGACCATGTTTACGGTCATGCTGGTGAATGCCGGGGCAAACAAGATCTCGGTTATCAAAGAGGTCCGGGCGGCAACCAGTCTCGGGTTGAAAGAAGCGAAAGATCTTGTTGACGGAGCTCCGAAGCCTGTTAAGGAGAATATCCCGAAGGAAGAGGCCGAAGATCTGAAGAAAAAACTCGAAGCCGCCGGCGGCAAAGTCGAATTGAAATAAATAAGGATAAACACGGATAGCGGTTTTATCTGTGTACAAAAGCGGATTAAAATATGTTGATGAAGCGGAAAAATTTCGCGAAATTCAAAGAGTTCTTGGATTTGCCGCATCTGTTGGATATTCAAACAGCTTCATACAAGGAGTTTTTGCAGATTGATATTTTCCCTTCCGCGAGGAAACGCCAGGGACTGCAGGAGGTTTTTGAGCAGATGTTTCCCATCGAGAATTCCGACCGGTCCGTGCGCCTGGAGTTTGTGAGCTATTCACTCGGGAAACCCAAATACAATATGTCCGAGTGTAAAAACCGGTCGATGACGTATGCTTCTCCCCTTAAAATAAAATTCAGATTGATCACTTCCCGGGAGACCAAGGAACAGGATTCTTATTTCGGAGAGATACCCTTGATGACCGATATCGGCAGTTTTATCATTAACGGGGATGAACGCTGTGTGGTCAGCCAGATTCAGCGTTCTCCGGGTGTCTGTTTCGAGGAAGAGGAGCATCCTACCGGCAAGAAAATATTCTACGGACGTATAATCCCGTACCGCGGCGCGTGGCTTGAGTTTAAATATGACCTTCTGGAAACCATTATTGCCTATGTGGACAGGAAACGCAGTTTCCCCGCCACCCAGCTGCTGCGTATCCTCGGGTTTTCCACTAATGAAGAGATCCTCGCCGCCTTCGGCAAGGAATACCCTGAAATAAAAAACACCCTCAATAAAGACTATACCAAGAATAAAGAAGAAGCTTTGCTGGATTTCTACCGTAAGATGTCTCCGACCGATCCGATCACTAAGGAATCGGCGGAAGCACTTTTCTACCGGTTGTTTTTTGATCCCAACAGGTACGATTTGGAAAGAGTCGGACGGTTTATCCTGAACAGAAAGCTGGATATGAACGTGGATGTTGATAAGCGTATCCTCGATTCCTCGACCGTGATCAGGGTCATCGAGTATCTTATCAAATTAAAGGACGGCGTCGGCAAGATCGACGATATCGACCACTTGGGCAACCGCCGCGTAAAAGGCGTGGGCGAACTGGTTCAGAACCAGGTGCGTATCGGTATCTCCCGGGTTGAGCGTTCGATCCGCGAACGTTTGAGCGTGCTCGGGGATTCGGATAATCTGAATATCCATTCACTTATTAATTCAAAACTTTTTTCCACTCAACTGCATGATTTCTTCGCCCGCAGCCAGTTGTCGCAGTTCATGGATCAGGTCAATCCGCTGGCGGAGATTACCCATAAGAGAAGGTTGAGCGCTTTGGGCCCCGGGGGGTTATCCCGTGAACGGGCGGGGTTCGAAGTCAGGGATATCCATCCATCGCATTACGGCAGGGTTTGTCCGATTGAGACCCCTGAAGGCCCGAACATCGGTTTGATCTCTTCTTTGAGTAATTTCGCGCGGGTCAATGAACTGGGCCTTCTGGAGACTCCTTACCGGAAAGTCGAAGATGGGCGGGTGTCCAAGAAAATAGAATTTCTGACCGCGGATATCGAGGAAGACAAGCTGGTGGCGCAGGCCAACGTTCCTATAGATCCCGAGGGCAATTTCCTGGAAAAAGACGTTTCCTGCCGCCATCACGGAGATTTTCCTAAGGTCGCTCCGAAGAAGGTGCAGTACATGGATGTTTCTCCGAAACAGGTGGTGTCGGTGGCTGCCGCGCTTATTCCGTTTCTTGAGCATGACGATGCCAACCGCGCGTTGATGGGGTCGAATATGCAAAGACAGGGCGTGCCTTTGATGATGACCGAGGCCCCGGTTGTGGGGACGGGCATGGAAGGTAAAGTCGCCTATGACTCCGGAATTATGGTGATATCGGAAGAGGCCGGCAAGGTGAATAAAGTTGACGGTGCTTCCATTACCGTGGGAAAAAAGACCTACGAGCTTAAGAAATTTTTGCGTACCAACGCGGATACCTGCATGAATCAGCGTCCGATAGTCAAACTGGGCGAGCATGTGGAAAAAGGGCAGGTTGTTGCCGACGGCATGTGCACAAGATACGGCGAATTGGCTCTGGGGAAGAATTTGCTGGTCGCTTTCATGCCCTGGAGAGGATATAATTTCGAGGATGCCATCATCATCAGCGAGAAATTGGTGCACCGGGATACTTTTACTTCTATTCACGTGAAGGAATTCGAGGTTGAGGCGATCGAGACGCGCCTGGGGAATGAAGAAATAACCCGCGATATCCCGAATGTAAGCGAAGATGCTTTGAAGAACCTGGATGTCAGCGGTATCGTACGGCTGGGGGCGGAAGTGTCTCCGGGAGACATCCTGGTGGGGAAGGTTACTCCCAAGACCGAGTCCGAACTTTCCCCGGAAGAAAGGCTTTTGCGTGCGATTTTCGGGGAGAAGGCTTCGGATGTCCGGGATACTTCTTTAACGGTTCCGCCCGGAGTCGAAGGCGTTATCGTAGACGAACACGTTTTTCAGCGCAAAGAGCGCGGAAGAAAGTCGAAAGAGGATAAGAAGCGTGAAACCGCCAAGATGAAGGAGATCAAGGCGTATTATAAGCAGGAAATAGAATATCTTGAAACAGAAAAAGTTGTCCGGCTCTCCCAGCTTTTGGGCGTTGAGAAGTCCCGGGTTGAGAAGGCGGATATAAGCGATAATGAAGAAGCGAAGATACTGACTGCTTCTTATGACGAACAGATACAGGAGTTGGTCATGGAGCAGCAGCAGGAAATAGAAAAGGTAAAGCGCGGAGATGAATTGCCGGCAGGAGTGCTTAAGCGGGTGGTGGTATATATCGCAACAAAGCGTAAACTGGCGGTCGGGGACAAGCTTTCAGGAAGGCACGGAAATAAAGGCGTGGTCGCGCGTATCCTTCCTGAAGAGAACCTCCCGTATTTGCCGGACGGTACTCCCGTCGAGATCATTTTAAATCCGTTGGGCGTTCCTTCCCGTATGAACGTCGGGCAGATCCTGGAAACGCATCTTGGCTGGGCCGCCCGGGCGCTGGGTTTGAATATCATGACGCCGGTTTTTGACGGCGCCACCGAGGCCGAGATAAAAGAAATGTTGAATAAGGCGGGGCTTCCCGGTGACGGGAAGATCACGCTTTATGACGGGTTCACGGGGGAGCCGTTTGACCAGAAAATATGCGTGGGATATATCTATATGATGAAGTTGATACATTTGGTCGACGAGAAGATACACGCGCGGGCCATCGGTCCGTATTCCCTGGTTACGCAGCAGCCTCTTGGAGGAAAAGCGCAGTTTGGCGGCCAGAGGCTCGGCGAGATGGAAGTGTGGGCTTTGGAAGCGTACGGCGCCGCATATACCTTACAGGAGATGCTGACCGTGAAAAGCGATGATGTGCTGGGAAGAACGCGTATTTATGAAGCCATTGTCAAGGGTGAACAGCGTTTAACGCACGGAACGCCGGAGTCGTTCAACGTTTTGATAAAAGAATTGCAGGGGCTTTCTCTCGATTTTCGTTTAGAGAAAGCGGATAAAAAATGAGGTTGTAGATTATGGAAGAGATACTTACCTTCGACAGTATTTCCATACAATTGGCTTCACCGCAGACGATCAGATCGTGGTCCAAAGGTGAGGTTAAGAAAGCGGAAACCATTAATTACCGCACCTTAAAGCCCGAAAAAGACGGCTTGTTCTGTGAGAAGATTTTCGGCCCGGTGCATGACTGGGAATGTAACTGCGGTAAATATAAAGGAATAAAATTCAAAGGGATTACCTGTGACCGCTGCGGGGTAACTATTGATCGTGCATCGGTGCGGCGTGAACATATGGGGCATATAGATCTGGCGGCGCCCGTAACGCACATATGGTTTTTCAAAGTGGTCCCCAGCCGTATCGCCTCTTTGCTTGATATGAGCCTGCGTGATCTTGAAAAGGTGATTTATTATGAGGAATACGTCGTAATAGATCCGGGGGCATCTCCGCTGAAAAAAATGGAACTTTTGTCCGAAGATCAGTATACCGAAGCCGCCGAGAAATACAGCGGGAAATTCAAGGCTAAAATCGGCGCTGAAGCGGTACAGGAGTTGTTGCGGGAGATAAACCTGGACGAGTTTTGCAAGAAGTTACACCGTGATCTGGAAAAATCCAAGGAGATGCTCAATAACCGCAAGATACTCAAGACCCTGCAGATCGTGGAGGATTTCCGCAAGTCCAGCAACAAGCCGGAATTGATGGTGCTGGAAGTCCTGCCGGTCATTCCCCCCGATTTAAGGCCGTTGGTTCCCCTCGACGGAGGCAGGTTCGCGACTTCCGATCTTAATGATCTATACCGGCGGGTTATTAATCGCAATAACCGTCTCAAAAAGCTTATAGAATTGAATGCTCCGGATATTATTATCCGTAACGAAAAACGCATGCTCCAGGAAGCGGTTGATGCTCTGCTGGATAACGGCAGGCATGGCCGCCCGGTGGTCGGGGCGAATAACCGTCCATTGAAGTCCCTTTCGGATATGTTAAAAGGAAAACAGGGGCGTTTCCGCCAGAACCTGCTGGGAAAACGCGTGGATTATTCCGGACGTTCGGTTATCGTTGTCGGACCGGAACTTAAACTTCATGAGTGCGGATTGCCCAAACAGATGGCGTTGGAATTGTTTGAGCCGTTTATTATCAAGAAACTGAAAGAGAAAGGCTTTGTGCACACGATCAAAGGGGCACGCCGCATGATCGGTCATGAGAAGATAGAGGTTTGGGATATTCTTGATGAGGTTATTCGTGATCATCCCATTCTTCTGAACCGCGCGCCGACGCTTCACCGTTTAAGCTTGCAGGCTTTTCAACCGGTGCTTATAGAAGGCAAAGCCCTTAAGATACATCCGCTGGTCTGTACCGGATTCAATGCCGATTTTGACGGAGACCAGATGGCGGTGCATGTCCCGTTGTCACTTGAGGCACAGCTTGAGGCCAAGGTTTTGATGCTTTCCATCAGCAACGTGTTTTCTCCCGCGCACGGAAGGCCGATTGTGACACCTACCCAGGATATCGTCCTGGGGTTGTCGTATATGAGCAAGATAAAAGCCAACGCTAAAGGCGAGAATAAGGTGTTTGCTAATTCCGACGAGGTATTGGTAGCTTATGACGACGGGGTTATTGATCTGCATGCCAAGATAAAATTAAGGGTTGAAAGCGTGTTCGATATAGGGGATAAAAAATTTATTCCCGGCAAACAGATCATCCTGACCACCGCCGGAAGAGTAAAATTCAACTTCTCCCTCCCGGAAGGTTTCGGTTTTGTCAATAAAGAATTGAATAAGAGTAATATCGGTGAAGTAGTGACCCAGACTTATAAGCGGTTCGGGCACAGCCGTGCCATACAACTGCTGGATGATCTTAAGAAACTCGGTTTTGACATGGTGACCCTGGGGGGCATATCCATCGGGGTTGACGATATGGTCGTTCCTCAAGCCAAGGCAGAAGTGTTGAAAGCAGCACGGGAGGAGGTCGCCAAGGTCGAGGATCAGTATCGCAAAGGGATTATTACCGATAAAGAACGTTCCAATAAAGTCATTGATATCTGGACTCACGCTACCGACAAGATATCCGAGCATCTTTTTAAGGATATGGATTCGTTCAATCCTATTTTTATGATGGCGGATTCGGGAGCTCGCGGTTCAAAGATGCAGGTCAGGCAGCTTTCCGGTATGCGCGGCCTTATGGCCAAGCCGTCGGGAGAGATTATCGAGAACCCTATTACCGCCAATTTCAGGGAAGGCCTGACTGTGCTTGAATATTTTATTTCCACGCACGGCGCCCGTAAGGGGCTTGCCGATACCGCGCTTAAGACCGCGGATGCGGGATACCTGACCCGCAGGCTGGTGGATGTTACCCAGGAAGTTATTGTTACCGAGGATGACTGCGGGACCTTGAACGGTATTACCGTGGAGGCGATCACAGAAGGTAATGAACTGGTGGTCAGTTTGAAAGACCGTATCGTGGGAAGAGTGGCTTTGGATAATATCGTGGATATTATTACCGACGAGGTAATTGTCGAGCAAGGTGAAGAGATTACCGAAGCAAAAGCCGATAATATCGAGAGACTGGGTATCGAAAAAATACGCATCCGCAGCGCGCTTACCTGTGAGGCCGACCGGGGTGTGTGCGTTAAATGTTATGGACGTAATCTGGCCACCGGGAGGCTTGTTGAGATTGGAGAGGCGGTCGGGGTTATTGCCGCGCAGAGCATCGGTGAACCCGGCACACAGCTTACCTTGAGGACATTCCATATCGGAGGTACCGCTTCCAGGGTTGTTGAACAGTCTTTTATTGTTTCGAAGAATAAAGGTTTTGTCAAATACCACACTTTGCGAGTGGCGCCCAAAAAGAAGGAGTTTGTAGTTTTGAACAGGAACGGCGCCGTTACGATCAATGATAAGGAAGGAAGGGAACTGGAGCGGTATCTGGTGCCGCAGGGAGCTTTTATCGGTGTTAAAGAGGATGATGAGATAAACAAAGGGGTCTCTTTTATACGGTGGGATCCGTATACCCAGCCTATTCTTACCGAGGTCGGCGGGTATGTCAAATATGAAGACCTGCGGGAGGGGCAGACGTTTATCCAGGAATTAAACCCGGTCACCAAGCTTACCGAAATGGTGGTCGTTGAGCATAAGCAGGAATATCATCCGCAAATTTTGATGCTTGACGCGAAAAAGGATATCATGGGTATTTATCCCATTCCGGTCGGAGCGCACATTATGGTTAAGGACGGGCAGTCTCTTGAAGCGGGAGATCAGATTGCCAAGATCCCGCGCGTTTCGATCAAGACAAGGGATATTACCGGGGGGCTTCCCCGGGTGGCGGAGTTATTCGAGGCGCGCCGTCCCAAAGACCCGGCGGTTATCAGCGAAATAGACGGCTTTGTGGAATTCGGACAGACCAAGAAAGGCCAGCGGGTGATTATCGTTAAATCCCCTACCGGGATGCAGCGTGAATATGTCATTCCGCACGGGAAACATCCAAATGTGTATAAAGGCGATAAAGTATTTGCCGGCCAGCAGCTCACCGACGGGCCGGTTGTTTTGCAGGATATCCTGCGCGTGTGCGGCGACAAAGTTCTGCAGGAATATCTGGTGAATGAGGTTCAGGAAGTATACCGTTTACAGGGAGTGCATATCAACGATAAGCATATCGAGATAGTAATCAGGCAGATGTTGAAAAAGGTGAGAGTGGAAGACCCCGGAGATACGGAATTTCTCATGCATCAGCACGTAGACAAAGGGGTTTTTCAAAAAGAGAATACGCGCGTGATCAAGAAAAGCGGAAAACCCGCTCAAGCAACACCGCTTTTATTGGGTATAACCAAGGCTTCGCTTACCACCGAGAGTTTTATCTCAGCGGCGAGTTTTCAAGAGACCACCCGTATGCTTACCGAAGCGGCTTCTTCCGGAAGACGCGACGATTTGATCGGTTTGAAGGAGAATATTATCGTGGGACATCTTATACCGGCGGGAACGGGTTTCAAGGTGCATCAGGAAATTGAACTGGCGCACGCCGCGGCCGAAGAGAAGCAACCAGAGGTTGCAATGACAGCAAAGGAATAATTATGCCGACAATTTCACAACTTATCAAGATGGGCCGGATGGCTAAGGCCAAGAAGTCAAAGTCGATGGCTTTGAAGGCGTGCCCGCAGAGAAGAGGCGTGTGCGTTCAGGTTCGTACGATGACTCCCAAAAAGCCGAATTCCGCGTTACGAAAAATCGCCAGAGTCCGTTTGACTACGGGTATTGAAGTTACCGCGTATATACCGGGTGAAGGGCACAATCTGCAGGAGCATTCCATTGTCCTGGTAAGGGGGGGGCGTGTTAAAGATCTTCCCGGTGTCCGGTATCACATTGTGCGGGGAACGCTTGATACTGCCGGTGTCAGCCAGCGGAGGAAATCACGTTCCAAATACGGAGCCAAAAGGCCGAAAGAAGGGGCTCCCGCGAAGAAATAGCGGGGAAGTGTTTATAAAAATTTTTACGTAAGGAACGGTTTTAACCGGCTCTTACATAACACAAAAATCACATGAGAAGAAGAAAAGCGGTAAAACGGGATGTTTTAGCGGATCCGAAATTTAACAGTAAGCTTGTAGCAAGGTTTGTTAATATGGTGATGGTGAAAGGAAAAAAAGCCGTCGCTGAAAGGATCGTGTACGGCGCTTTTGATATCGTTAAAAATCATCTGAATGATCCGGATGTCCTGAAGATTTTTCACAAGGCTTTGGACAATGCCAGGCCGCGCCTGGAGGTGAAGCCCCGGCGCATCGGAGGCGCGACCTATCAAGTGCCTATCGAGGTGCGGCAGGACCGCGGTAATTCCATCGCTTTGCGCTGGATACGGGATTTCGCGAAGTCCAAAAAAGGCCGGCCCATGGGGGTCAAACTTGCCGATGAACTCATCGCCGCATATAAGGGAGAGGGAGCCGCCATAAAGAAACGGGATGATACGCATAAGATGGCGGAGTCAAATAAGGCGTTCGCGCATTTACGCTGGTAAAAGTGAACAGTGAATACATTAACCGCAAATAAAATTAAAACATCTATGGATAGAGATTTTGCTTTGGACAAGATAAGGAACATCGGGATTATTGCGCATATAGACGCGGGCAAGACCACGACCACGGAACGGATCCTTTTTTATACCGGCAGGACGTATAAGATCGGCGAGGTGGATGAAGGTACCGCGACCATGGATTGGATGGTTCAAGAACAGGAACGGGGTATTACCATTACCGCCGCCTGTACTACTTGTTTTTGGAAAGATTACCGCATTAATATCATAGATACTCCCGGCCATGTGGATTTTACCGTGGAGGTGGAACGGTCCCTGAAAGTACTCGACGGGGCGGTCGTTGTTTTTTGCGCAGTAGGCGGGGTCCAGCCGCAGTCGGAAACAGTATGGCGGCAGGCGGACCGGTACGAAGTGCCCCGGATCGCGTATGTCAACAAGATGGACCGGACCGGCGCCGACTTTTTTGACGTCCTGAACCAGATGCATACAAAACTGGGGGCGCACGCGGCGGCAGTACAGATTCCCTGCGGCAAGGAAGATAATTTTAAAGGCATGATAGATATAATCGATGATAAATTCTATTCTTATAAAGATGACACGGGCAAAACTTTTGAAATTCTGGAAGTCCCCGCTGAATTAAAAGAACAGGCGGCTCAATACCGCACCATTCTGGTGGAAAAACTGGCGGAAGTGGATGATGCCATTATGGAAAGTTTCGTGCATAATAAGGAGGTTACTCCCGCCGAGATCAAGGCCGCCATACGCACGGCTACTCTTCAGAATAAATTCATTCCGGTTTTTTGCGGTACTTCTTTCAGGAATAAGGGGCTCCAGCCTTTGCTGGACGGAGTGGGCTGTTATCTGCCTTCTCCTTTGGATGTGCCGCCCATAAAAGGAACCGTTCCCGATTCGAAAGAATTCGAAGAGATAGTGCCGTCGGATGACGCTCCGTTTTGCGCGTTGTGTTTCAAAGTTGCGGTTGACCCGTATGTGGGCAG
>JAQTZX010000170.1 GCA_028687525.1 Candidatus Omnitrophota bacterium | reverse complement strand
TTTCCTCTTAACCGGAAACGCCCCTAAATTACGTATAATGCCGCCAAAAATCCGGTTCGAGAACAACTCGTGCCGGGCCATATAACTAAGCCTCCGCGGGCAGGATATTCCTATCACCAACGGATCCAGATAACTCACATGGTTCGCGGCTGCGATAAAGCCTCCTGTTTCGGGTACATTCTCTCTGCCGTAAACGTCAAATCCACCCAGGCATTTAAACAACCCGGGACACGTCCGGCATAAAAAAGTATACAGCATTTTTAACCCGTCTTTTCCTTGTCGGAGACGATCTTTGTGCCGAAAGAGATCAGCCGCCGCGATTGCTCAAGGCTTCTGGACTCGGCGTAAACCCTGACCATGGGTTCAGTGCCTGAACCGCGTACCATAAGCCAGCAGTCGTCTTCGCAGATAAGTTTGATCCCGTCATGGTCTTTTATTTCGATCACTTTCTTCCCCAGGATCTTTCCGGGAAATTCACTGCGGTCGAATTTCATTATTTTATGCACATGCAGGTCTTCCCGGAGATAAAAATACCTGCCGAAGCGTTTTTCCGCTTCATTCAAAATACTTAAGATATCTTTATCCCGGTAAGACATCATTTCCAGCAACAGCAGGCCTGCGACCGTCCCGTCGCGTTCGGGGATGTATCCTTTTACTCCCATGCCTCCGGCTTCTTCGCCTCCGACCAGGATATCTTCGGTTTCCATAAGATTGGATATATACTTGAATCCTACCGGGGTTTCATAAAGTTTTATGCCGTAATGCCGGGCAATATTATCGACCATGTTTGTCCCGGGGAGGGTCTTCACTATCCCCCCGGACCATTTCCTGTCTTCATACAAATGCAAAGCCAGAAGACACAATATTTTTTGAGGATTGATATATACCCCTCCTTTGGCTACAGCGGCAATGCGGTCGGCATCGCCGTCCAAAGCTACGCCCAGGTCGAATCTTTCCTTTTTCACTCGCAGCTTTAGCTCCTCCAGATTCTGTTCGATAGGTTCGGGATGCTTGCCGCCGAAGGAAGGGTTCGGGGTATGGCGCATAAATTCCGGCTGCATTCTGCTGCCTTTGAGAATCTCGCCCATAAAACTGTCGCCTGAACCGTACATTGCGTCCACCAGCACCTTGAAGTATTTATTCTTGATTATTTTAAAATCGATGTATGAACGGCAAAAACGCACATAATCAGCCGTAAAATCATCCTTTTTTATTCCCTCTTTTACTTTCGGCAGGCGTACCTTGTTTTTCCCGAGAAGGGATTCTACATGCCGCGTTAATTCCGGAGCCGCGGCACCGCCGGTTGAAGTCTTGATCTTGAAACCGTTATACTCCGCGGGATTGTGTGACGCGGTGATCATGATCCCCAGGTCAAGACGCCTGTTCTTTACCGTGAAACTCAACGTTGGGGTAGGGATTGAACGGTCGGAAAGAATGACGGAGATACCGTTGGCTTTTAAAACCGCGGCCGCGGCTTCCGCGAAACGGCCGGACATAAACCGGGTATCGTAACCAACCGCCGCTTTCTTCCCTTTGCCGAGGAAATCCGCGACTGCCTGCGCCGCCACGCGGACGTTTTCATAGGTATAATCTTCACCGATAATGCCTCTCCACCCGTCAGTCCCGAATTTTACCGCTGTTTTTACTTCAGACATTGTAAACTCCTTATTGCTTGTTTGTAATCTATGGAATTAAAAATGAATGAACCGGCGGCAAGCATATCCGCTCCCGCCGATACCGCTTCTTTTCCCGTAATATCGTTAATACCGCCGTCAACCGCTATCTCTCCGGTAAAAAAAGAACGCAATTCCCTGATTTTCGGTATCACCTCCGGCATGAACGATTGCCCTCCGAAACCCGGATTAACAGTCATAACCAGGACGAAATCAACCTCGTTCAGTACTCCTTTTATTTCTGAAAAAGGTGTCGGGGGATTCAGGGATATGCCGGTTTTGACACCCTGTTTTTTTAATTTCCTGCTCACTGCGGCAATGTCCCCGGCTGAAACAGACTCGATATGCAGTGTCAACATATCACTCCCCGCTTTGACGAATGCGTCTATGAAATCTCCGGGGTTTTCTATCATCAAATGCACATCCAGCGGCAAACCGGTCACCTTACGGATAGAACCGACTATTGCCGGCCCCAGAGTGATATTGGGGACAAAGTGCCCGTCCATAACGTCTACGTGGAGAAGATCCGCCCCCGCGCGTTCTACCGCTTTAATTTCTTCGCCGAGCCTGCTGAAATCCGCCGATAATATCGATGGAGCGACTTTAATGCTCATTTTATTTTACGTTTTTCCCGGACTATGGACTGCGAACCAAACCTTCCGTCTTCCTTGGTTTATACAATTTGTTCTTCGTGATATACTCAAACACCGATTCCGGCACCAGGTACCTGAATGAACGCCCCTGCCTGATGCACCGGCGGATCTCGAAGGCGGAAATATCGACCGCCCGGATATCCACGGTACGGATGTACGAGGGGATGTCAGCCAGCGGATAACCGGGACGCGTGGCTACCACAAATTTCACCATCTTTATTATCCGGTTCAAATCTTTCCATTCATCGAGGTACGTAAGAAGGTCGGAGCCGGTGATAAAATACATTTCGGCCTTCCCGAATCTTTTCTTGAAATCATTTATCGTATCGATGGTGTACGACGGCCCTTTACGCCGTATCTCAACATCGGAAACCGAGAAAAACCGGTTGGACGCTATGGCTGACTTCACCATAAGATACCGGGAAGATGAATCAGCCGTTTCCGTATTATCTTTATGAGGAGCCAGGTACGTCGGAACAAAAAACACCCGGTCCAGCCCAAGCTTTTCCCTCACTTCTTCCGCAAGTATAAGGTGCCCGATATGAACAGGATTGAATGTTCCGCCTAAAACACCGATTTTCATTAAATTACCGGAATTTTGTTCTTTGCCGTTCTGCCGCTGCCTTATGATCTGATTTGCCCGTTCCCGAATACCATATATTTATATGTGGTCAGTTCCTCAAGAGCCATAGGACCCCG
>JAQTZX010000169.1 GCA_028687525.1 Candidatus Omnitrophota bacterium | reverse complement strand
GCGCCAATTTCGATATCCTGCGCCGGATTGGGAAAAAGGTCGTCGAGGTTGAAGCCCATAATTTATTTATTTTTAAAAAAAAGATTTTACGCTATAATCTTATAGTCGACGCCTTGCTTGGGGTGGGATTGCGGGGAGGGGCGCGGGGGATATATAAAGAAATGATCGAGTGCGTTAACTCTTCCGGGGTCCCGGTTATTTCCGTGGATGTCCCTTCCGGCCTGGATGCCGATACCGGCGAGGCCCCGGGCGCGTGCGTCAAGGCGCGTGAAACCGTAACTTTCATTGCCGCAAAGCGCGGCATGTTTATAAAGCAGGGGCCCCGGATGTGCGGCAGGATAGTCGTGGATACTTTGGGGGTTCCGTTTTCCGCCGTGAAAAGTCTGGCGGCGCATACAAATAAAGGGGAGTGAGAGCATGGAAGAATTTTCTATAGAAAAGAAAATATATTACCACGATACCGACTGCGGCGGCGTGGTCTATTACGCCAATTATCTGAAATTCCTGGAAGAGGGACGCACGGAGTTCTGCGCCGACAGGGGCATTTCCCTGAAGGAGCTGGCGGATAAAGGCGCGGTGTTCCCGGTGGTGCACGTGGAAGTGAATTATAAATCTCCTGCGCGCTATCAGGATATCATCCGCATCCATACCAAAGTCGCAAAAGTGGGGAATTCCTCGGTGCATTACGATCAGAAGATTACCAGGGACGGCGTTCTCCTGGTGGAAGCAAAGACCGTGTGGGCGTGCGTCGGGAATGATTTCAAGATTCGGCCGGTGCCCGTAGACCTGAAACGCGCAATAACAGATTAACCCGGCTGAACAAGCCTATGGCGGGGAAAAGAGACCAGTGGGGTTCGCGATTAGGCATCATTATGGCAGTGGCAGGTTCTGCCATCGGCCTGGGGAATTTTTTGCGTTTTCCGGCCAAAGCCGCGGCAAACGGCGGCGGCGCATTCATGATACCCTACTTGATTTCCCTGTTCTTGCTGGGGATTCCGCTCATGTGGATAGAATGGACTCTCGGCCGTTACGGCGGAGGATTCGAACACGGTACCGCCCCGGGGATCTTCCACAGTGTCTGGAAAAAGAACCGTTTTATCAAATATTTCGGTATCATCGGCATATTCGGGCCGATGGTGATCTTAAGTTATTACTGCTATATAGAATCCTGGACCCTTGCCTACAGCTTTTTCGCTCTTACCGGCACGACAACCACGATAACCGATCAGGCAACTATGCAGAGTTTTCTGCGCGGATTCCAGGGACTGGAGAACAACCGGTTTTTCCACGGCGGCGGCCCGGCTTACGTTTTCTTTCTCATTACCTTCGTCATAAATATCTGGGTTATATATTACGGTATCAAAGGCGGAATAGAACGGCTTTGTAAATGGGCCATGCCGCTTTTATTTATCTGCGGATTTATCCTTATGTTGAGGGTTTTGTCCCTGGGCACTCCCGATCCGTCGAAACCGGGTTGGAATATCACCAACGGCCTTGGTTTTCTCTGGAACCCGGATTTTTCCGCGCTCAAATCGGCCAAAGTATGGCTTGAGGCCGCCGGGCAGATATTCTTTACCTTGAGCGTGGGCATAGGGGTCATTCTTACTTATGCCAGTTATTTGTCCAAAGGCGACGATGTGGTGCTTTCCGGCCTTACCGCGGCCGGCACCAACGAACTGGCAGAGGTTATTTTAGGCGGCTGTATAGTCATCCCTGCCGCGTTCGTATTTTTCGGCCCCACGGAGATTGAGGCGGTCTCCCGTTCCGGGGTGTTCAATTTGGGATTCGTGACCATGCCGCTGGTTTTGAACAGCCTGCCGTTATCCGTATTCTTCGGCTTCGTATGGTTCTTCCTGCTTTTTCTGGCAGGAGTGACGTCATCCATTTCCCTGTCCCAGCCGGCAGTCGCTTTTCTCGAGGATGAATTCAACATCGGGCGGAAGAAAGCGGTTTTGATTTTCGCGGCGGTTATTTTCATCCTTTGCCAGCCGGCGGTATTTTTTTTAAAGAACGGAGTGGTGGATGAACTTGATTTCTGGGGCGGTACCTTTTTCCTGGTTTTGTTCGCCACCATCGAGACACTGCTCTTTGCCTGGGTATTCGGGATGGAGAAGGCCTGGGATGAGATCCACAAAGGCGCGGACATGCGCGTGCCGCGGGTGTATAAATTTATTATCAAATATATAACTCCGTTGTTCCTGTTTTGTATACTTGGTATGTGGCTCTGGCAGGAGTGGCGGCCTATTATTTTTATGAAGAACGTTGCCGCGGCTAATAAACCTTTTATTCTGGCCACGCGCGCAGGACTGCTGGCGATATTTGCCGTGCTGGCGGTTTCGGTAAAGGTCTCTTGGAGCCGTAAAAATAAACAAGCGGAAAGGATCCGTTGAAATGGGTATTTTCGGATGGATATTTCTGGTATGTTCGTGGGGTATGATACTGGGGCTGAACGTGTTTTGTTTTGTAAAAATCTTCTCAAAAAAGGAACTGAAATGAAAAGAAAGATTGGGATTGCGTTTTTAGCCGGAATTCTATTCGTGAATCTTTCAGGATGCGCTCCTTTGCTGGTGGGGGTGGCTTTGGGCGGGGCAACCGTTTACGCCATAAGCAAAGATACCATCCAGGGAGACACCGAGAAACAGTATGACAGCCTCTGGGATGCCTCCATTAACGTAGCCGGCACCTACGGCATGGTCAAAACGGAGAACAGAGACTCCGGGTATCTTTTTGTGGAAGGTCCGTCCGGGCGTGTATGGATTCATCTTGTCCGGCTGACGCGCACCGCCACCCGTATCAAGATCTCCGCCCGTAACAAATTTCATCTCCCCGATCTGAACAAAGCCCAGGAGGTTTTCGTCAAACTCATGGAACAGGCCGGGTAGCAGGATCGTAAGGTTGCCGGGGTATTTACGCGCGAATTGTAAACACAAGTGCGAAAAAGAAATAAATAAAAAAGCTTCATAGATCAGAAAAACCTGTTACTTTGTAAGTAAGCAAACCAACAAAGGACAGGAGATCTATGAAGCCAAAGAATTGTA
>JAQTZX010000019.1 GCA_028687525.1 Candidatus Omnitrophota bacterium | reverse complement strand
TGTCCGATGAGCCAGATGACATTAAAGATGGGGATAGAGAAAATGCTCAAGCGGGCAGTCCCGGGAGTAAAAGAAGTGGTGTCGGTGCAGGGATAAAAATTCAAATGACAAAATTAATCCAAATGCCGGAATCAAAACGAGGTTTTGATATTTGACATTGGGATTTCGGATGGTTTTAAGCTTCGGCATTTGACATTAACGAGATAGAAAGGCAATTATCTATGACATCCAAACGGATTGTGCTACACTTTCCCCAGCGGCTCGTGGAACAGCCGATTGTTTACAAGCTGGTTAAGGATTATGATCTGAAGTTCAATATCCTGAAAGCCTATGTAACTCCCCAGGAAGAAGGGCTTATGGTCCTCGAGCTTATTGGAGAAGACAAGGATTTCGAAAAGGGCATGGACTATTTGAAGTCTACGGGAGTCAAGATACAGTCTTTAAGCGAAGACATAATCCGCAATGAAGCGAAATGTACCGATTGCGGCGTGTGCGTGCCTATTTGTCCCGCTCAGGCGCTGGTGATAGACCCTATCACCAGAAAGGTGCACTTTTACGATAATAAGTGTATAGCTTGCGAGTTATGCATTAAGATCTGTCCGGCGCATGCTATGGAAGTGCATTTTTAAAATCCGCAAAGGAGAGTCCGATGGCTGCCGAAAGAAGAAAAGAAAGACGCCTCAAGGCCAACATTCCGATTAAGATCACCGGCAAGAATAATCTCGAGATCTTTACCAGGACTGAAAATATAAGCTTCCTCGGCGCCTATATTGAAGTCGACCGGCAGATTCTTCCCGGAACAGATGTGGATGTAGTCCTGGAGATCCCGCATTACAGCGAGGATCTTTCTTTGGCCGGCGAGGTCAAATGTAAAGGTGATGTTTTCCGCTGTTCGCTGGTCAGAGAATCCCCTGTCGTCAAGTATTACGGGGTGGGGGTTTTTTTTACCGATTTCTATCTCTCCGAAGACCGCGACCGTCTCCATGGGTACATAGATTTCCTGATAGAGAATGAGGAACAGGATATTAACGAAGGCCTGCGCAGGCTCAGGTACCGCAGAGAGGCGCACCGGTTGGCGCGGAATGCCGAACAGAAAGTGCCGGGACGGGAAGAGTTTCAGGAAAAAAGCCTTGAATTGTTAAATCATATAGTCGGGCGACTGGAAGAGATCGAGCGGCTTTTACAGTCGTTCAAAAAATAAAAGAGTTTCCGGCTTTTGCCGAGCCATTCTCCGGAACAAACATGCTGGATCGAATCCTGGAATTCCTCTATAAGAAAGAAGGGTATGTTTCCGGAGAAGATATAAGCCGTCAGTTGGGCATAACCCGCCAGGCATTATGGAAACATATCCATGAGTTGAAAGATCTCGGTTATGATATCGCCGCTCTCCCCCATCAAGGATACCGTGTCATCGCATCCCCGGACCGTCTTTTTCCCTTTGAGATACAACCGCGGTTGAATACCAGGATCATGGCCAGGAAGATCCTGTATTTTGAGGCTCTTTCTTCTACCATGGAGATTGCGCTGAAACATGCTATCGCCCACGCTCCCGAAGGGACGTTGGTTGTGGCAGAGTCCCAGACAAAAGGGAAAGGACGGCTGGGCAGGGATTGGTTCTCGCCTAAATATAAAGGGATCTATTTATCTCTTATCTTGCGCCCGGAAATCGCTCCCCGGGAAGCGTCTATCCTGACGCTCCTGGCCGCGGTCAGTATATGCGAAGCTGTTAAGAGTACTACCGGCATCGACGCGCAGATCAAATGGCCCAATGATATTCTCATACACAATAAGAAAGCCGGCGGGATACTCACGGAATTAAGCGCGGAAATGGATAAGGTTTTTTTCATCATTATCGGGATGGGGCTGAACGTGAATAATGATAAAAGATCGTTGTATCCCGGCTCGACCTCTCTGTGTGAACACATGAAAGAAGGGATCAGCCGGTTAGATGTCGTGTGCGAAAGCCTGCGCCGGATCGAGGATAATTACCTGTTTTTTAAACGGAACGGCGGACAGCGTATTCTGGAGTCGTGGAGAAACTTTAATGTTACCCTGGGAAGAAGAGTGCGGGTGGTTTCGCACCGGGAACAGGTGGAGGGGGAAGCCGTGGATATCGACAGCGACGGAGGTTTGTTGGTCCGCGGGGATTCCGGCCTGCTGGACAAATTTCTCGCCGGGGATATTGTCCACTGCCGATGAAGAAATCTTTGAGTTACAACGCCGGTATATTTTTTCTCTGTGCGGGAGCGGTCTTCTATTCTTCTTTCCCCGCGCACGCGGGAAGCGGCACGCTTGAAATTCTTGCCGGGCAGAAAGAGTATTACCCCGGAGAGCCGGTTGTATTTACGATTCGCGGGCGGATTATGCTTGCGAAAGAAGCCGGCGGTACGGTTATTAAACCGCCATTCTCAATCTGGAATGAGCAGATGAAGAGGCTCAATCTGCGTCCTTCCTGCGCCAAGGGAATGTCCCGCGCGTACAACCAGTTTTGCCGGGGCGGGGTGGTCAAGGAGGTGGAGGTGGCGCGCTGCCCCAATGCTTTTTTTAATGATTACGGGGACATAGACGAAAAATTTTCCTGGGATCAGAAGTCATACGTTGAGGTTATCGAGCCGTGCGGAGCGTCTACGGTCCGCCGGGAGGTAAAAAAGCGAGTCCCTCCGGGCAGGTACCGGATCGTTGCCTGCAACAGCATACAGTCATGCGTTGAAGAAGAGATCATTATCAGGGGGAAACCGGAAGTTTCCCTTGATGTCGATAAGGCTGTGTATGGACAGGGTGAACCGGTTAAGATTACCATCAGGAATAATACCAACCGGGTTTTAATAAATTACGACTGGAACCTGCCCGGTGAACGGGATTATTCCCGCAAGGGCACGGGTTGGGGGTATGTGGAAAAATTGAAAAACGGTTCCTGGCTCAAGGTCGAACCGTTATGGCGGTGCGGAGGAGAATGTTTCGCCCGCTGTGCCATGGGGACGGAATTTTTTGTGCTTCAGCCGAAAGGCGTAGATATCTTTCCCGGAGATATACGGTACTTCGAGTGGGACCAATCCCGGCTCGTCTGTATCCCGGAGGAAAAATACAAACCGGCGGGAACGGGCAGATACCGTATCAGCTGTACGTTCCACGACACCGTTAAAAATGAATTCAGAATATTTCATTCCCCGGAATTCCGGATACAATAGGAAAATATACGTAAGCATGATTTTTTGTGTTATGGTAAGTTTGCTTTCGGGATGCGAGACTTTTTCCGGTTCCGTAAAGGGGGCACGGAAGGATGTGGAACCGGTTACCGTAGAACTGAAAAAAGGCGTACAGCAGATGCAGAAAGCCGATACCCGGATGCAGGAAGTATTGTGGTGATTTGATCAGGGGGTATATGAAGGTTGTTTTTAAAACGAATAATTTCGGTTTCTACGCCACTTTGAATGATTCCGCGGCGGCGAAAGAGATATTCAAAAGACTGCCTCTTGACGCCTTGGTGTACCGGTGGGGAGATAAGATTTATGTGGATACCGGGATAGAAGCTTCTTCAACGGGCGCGACCCTGGACCTGCAGGTGGGAGACGTCGCGTATTGGCCCGAAGGAAAATGCCTGTGCGTATTTTTCGGTCCCACCGTTATCAGTACCGGAAAAAAGCCCGTACCGGCGGGCCCGGTGGTGATTATAGGGAATACTTTGGCTTCGCCCGAAGAGTTGAGGCGGGTAGAGGAGAATGAAAAGATAAATATCTCCGCGGTCCGGGAAGTTTCCGTTTATTCTTCGTACCCTGCCGATGAGAAAAAACTCACGCAGCCGGAGATAGACATGCTGGTAAAACAGCTTCTTGAAGCAAAAAAAAGGACAGGCGGCAGTTAAATTAACCGTATTTCATACCAGGAGCCGGACATGGATAAGAAAACATTGTTGGTTTTTTCGCTTGAAAACAGGCGTGATGCGGCGGGTCATGTGCAGAAGATACTCACTGATTTCGGATGTATTATCAAGACGCGGCTGGGTATTCACGACGGGGTGCTTGATAAATGTTCGAATACCGGTTTGATCATCCTGGAACTGGTGGGCGCGAAGGCCCGGATCGGGGATCTTGAGCGGCAGTTAAAAGCCGTTAAGAGCGTTAGGGTAAAGCTGATCACTTTGTAATATCTTTTTGTGACCGTCCGACAGTTCCGCGATACTATATAATACGCTTGTTACGCCAGCCGCAATAGGCACATGCCGTGGCGTGACACGCCTGATCCCTGCCATATCCTTGTTTCCGAAATTATGATCCAACAGACGCGGGTATCCCGGGTGCCGGGTGCATACGCCCGATTCATCCGCATGTCCGCGTATATACAAAAGCTTTCCCGGGGCTCCGCTCGCGGATATCCTGCGGGCATGGCGGGGGTTGGGATATAACCGCAGTGTGAATATTTTATGCCGGTGAGGGTTGCTTCTTAAAAAAGAAGCTGGATTTTTAAGCCTGTCGTAAACCGGGGTTAAGGAGTGGTTTCGGCGGGGTTGAAGGTTCCGGCGACGGGGTCGTAGGTATAATAATTCCCGGTAGGACCTTTATAGCGGGTATCGTTTTCTTTGCGCCAGCGGTGATCGGATATGGGATTTTGCAGGACGATGCCGAATAAGGAGTTTTCAGGCGCGGCGTATCCCGCGTTCGCGTTATCAAGGACAGCGGGATAGAACGGTTTCCTGTCTTTAAGAGCGGAATCGATGCTGTAGAGTTTTATCGCGCTGCGGATGGAACGGACGCTTGCCTCTTCTGCGGCCATTTGTGCTTCATTCCGGAAATCAACGAATCTCGGCACCACCACTCCCGCAAGGATGCCGATCAGGATGATCACAATGAACAGTTCTATAAAAGTAAAGGCATCATTCTTCATGGTATTTTGAATATTAGTATACCATATTTTTTAAAAAGGTGTTAATTTATTGTATTGCAGACATAAATATACTATAATAACCATACGGGATTACACTACAAAGGAGATAAAAATGAGTATGGTTTTCAAACGGAGGAAATATCTTGTCCACTTTTCCAGTCAGTTTAAATATATAACCCTGAGTGTCCTGCCGGCGTTCCTGATTAGCATTTTTTGCGTTAATCTGATATTTGCCAGCGGAGAAGTTATCTTTAAAAAAGAAAAGGCGCGGATCCTGAAAAGAGCTATTGAGATCAATTTGGCCGTGGATGAAACTCTCCTGTGGCTGCAGAAAGAGAACTATGCCAGCGAGGTTTCGGAACGAACGGGCAGACTGTTGAAGGATCTGGTTACGCTGGAGAACGGCATTCAGACGTCTTATTTCAACGCCATTCGGCAATGGGCGGCTTTTAAGAGCGTGATATTGTTCGGTATCGTTGTGGCACTTGTGTTTATAGCTATGTTGTCGCTTTTGTATTCTCATCGCATCGCCGGTCCCTTGTACCGGATACAGAAGTATATTAACAGTCTTGCCGAAGGCAAGGATATCCCCGCGGTCCGTTTCCGCAACTATGATGAATTCAAGGAAGTCGCCGATGCCTTAGAGAAATTGCGGGTTGTCTTAAAGCAAAAAAGCTACGGCCAGAAATAAGTGTAAAATAATACAAAATTCTGCTCCCCGAAGTTGGCAAGCATAGATGTATGGGGTATACTTATGGGGAAGTAGGTTTTTTTAGGGTAGTTATTAATTTGTTTTATAAAGAATTTTATGTGTTAGCGGCCTAAAAATCGCACCCTTTAGGGTGCGGATGAATAAAGGTCGTTCAGCAACAAGCCTTCGGTTCTATTTGTCATTTCACTTCTTCGAAACAAATCCTTCCAGCCACGGATAGGAAAAAGGCCTCGTATTTTGGGGAATTATATTTTCTTAGTCCGTGCAAACTTTCTCGCAGTACTCCTTTATCGGGAAATTTGCCTTTGAATATACGGATTATTTATTAGGGGTTGGTATCGGGTCAGGTAATTGAAAGGGGGAAATATGGGTAAAAAAACATTTGTTTTTTATCTGGTAATGGCGGTATTGTTGTTGTGCTCAAAAGCCGGTTTCCCTGATAGTTTTAGCGATGTGGGCAATTACGATGTTTCCACTGTTTCAGATTCCGGCGGAGTTGATACGTATGGAACGTCCGGCTGGCAGTCGTCAGGAACGGCTATGGCGTCTATGGAAAGTACCGGCGAAAGCAGCACGGAAGAGCCGATAACCGGTCAGTCGGGAGGCGCGTGGGATAATTTTGGATGGGAGATGCAGGGGGATGGTTCTTGGACGAGAACATCCGCCAATCCTTCTTCAACGACTGAGGTTCAAACAGGTGATTGGTGGACTGGTACTGTCGTCGGCTACAGTGTGGATTTCAGCATACAATCGCCTTCGACGACAACTCTGGCTGATCAGTGGAGCGTTGACAGTCCGCAGGTCCAGGGGACTCCGGAGACCAATAGTCTTGGCCAGACAAGGACGGTAACAAATTGGGATACTACCACGTACGGTAAATTTAATACCTACAGCGGCGCGCGCTTGGATGGATCGATGGGTTTAACGGTTGGGAATTTCAAGAATTTCGGGGAATTTACGGTAACACAGACATATGACACCGAGATCCTTACTCCTTCCGGAGGGAAAACAGCGGATACCAGTACCGGAAAGCCCGATGGAGTGGTGGATACGAGTGGAGGGACTTCTGGAGGAACTATAGCGCTCAGCGGCACAACTGCCGGTTCAAAAACTATAACCATTCCCGAAGATGCCGCGGATCCTTCCGCCGCGGGAGAAAGTGGAGATTTTGCGGAACAAATGGAGGCGGCAACAGCAGCGACGGGAAAGCCTTCCAGTATCGATCAGCAGATGGAAACCTCCGCTTCCCGGACGGTAAGCCGCGATGTAGCGAAGAAACAGGAGGAATTGACCGGTGACGGCCGGACGGGTATGACCGTTGATCCGCACACCGGGAACGCCGTATCTTTGAAAGAACTTAGTCAGGATGAGGATTATGAATTTGACGGTGCGGCTAATCTGGGAAAACTCCTGTTCGCATCCCGCGAAGCTTACGCGGCAGGGGATAAGTCCGTGGTTGATACCCGAAAGGCGGAACAACCCGCGGCACTCAGTTTGAAATCTTACACTCTGACGGATGATGAACTTAAAGAGATATCCATGGATACAAGATTGCTTGAGGAAGTAACCGTGGCAAACTTTGAGCTTGATGAGACTTACACCTCTCCGCAGTTGATCGACAGTGAACAACAGATTCTCGGTATTGAACCGCACACCAGTTACGGTGAATGGCAAAGTCCGGTAACGAAAAGCGGCGGCGGCAGCAGCAGTAGTAGCGGTAATAAACGTTATGCCGTGCATAGCAGTGACGGATCTTTTAGGACTACCGATGACAGATCGGAAGCCGGGGAAACCGCGGAATCGTACGCCAGTCATTTGCCGAAGGATTCCGATGGTAATACGTTGGGAAGTGTAAGTATTACCGATACGCAACCTCATTAAAAAAAACGGGAGCAGTTATCGACATTTTGAAAACGTTCGTTCCGGGCCGGGTTTTCGCATGCTGAAGAATACCGGCCCGGCTTTTTAAAAGTTTGTGTAAAAAATGGACGGTTCTATTTTTTTCTGAAAAAATAGAACCGTCCATTTTTTACTTCTACCCGCGGGTTTTCCGGCGGTTCTTAGGTAAAATAGTTGTTTATATCGGCGTAATTGCGTAGTACAATAGGTACACTTTACCATTTGACGCAGGCCGCGGCTTCAGCCGTGGGCCTTTGCTCATGGGGGCGCCCCACGAGCGGAAAACAAATGGTGCCACGGCCTTTGCCCGCGGGGCTCCATAAAGATAGGCGTTTAATTTTTAGTTTGGGAGTTGCCGTATGCGCAGAAAAATCGATTACGAGAAGGAACTTAACGCCGCGCAATTAGATGCGGTTCGTTCGGTTGACGGGCCGTACCTGGTTATTGCCGGCGCGGGAAGCGGCAAGACCCGCACTCTGGTTTACCGAGTCGCGCATCTGGTGGAAAAAGGTATCAAACCCGAAGAGATTCTTCTTTTGACTTTTACCCGCAAGGCGGCGGAAGAGATGCTGCGCCGCGCTTCACTGCTTTTGGATGACCGTTGTTCAAAAGTATCGGGGGGAACTTTTCATTCCTTCGCCAATTCGGTCTTGCGTAAATACGCCGGACTCCTGGGGTTGGGCAACAACTATTCCATCATGGACCAGTCCGATGCCGAGGATACGGTAAATCTTGTGCGTACGCAGCTTGGATTCAACAAATCGGAAAAGCGTTTTCCCCGCAAGTCCACGTTACTGGAAGTGATCTCCCGGAGCGTCAACCGTTCTGAAGAACTGGGGGTGGTTTTGTATGATGAGTATCCGCAATTCATCGAATGGGAGGAAGAGATCATTAAGATCCGCGACGCCTACCGGCAATACAAGCGCGCTAAATCCCTTCTTGATTACGACGATCTGCTGGTTTATCTGAAGGAACTGCTGACCAGGCACACGGAGGTGCGCGCGGCCCTGTCCCGCAAGTTTAAATATATCATGGTGGACGAGTATCAGGATACCAATAAACTCCAGGCCTATGTGGTGTGCCTGCTGGCTTCCGCGCACAAGAATATAATGGTAGTCGGCGACGACGCCCAGAGCATCTATTCTTTCCGGGGCGCGGATTTTAAGAATATTATCGATTTCCCGAAGATATTTAAAGACGCGCGCGTGATTACCCTTGAGGAGAATTACCGTTCCACTCAACCGATCCTGAACCTTACCAATGAGATCATCCGTTCCGCTAAAGAGAAGTTTGAAAAAAACCTCTATACAAAAAAGCCGGGAGATAATATCCCGGTTTTCGTGGACGCCCGGGATGAGCACTCCCAGTCCAAATATATCGCCGATAAAATACTGGAACTCCGGGAAGAGGGAACGGAACTCAGCGATATCGCCGTGCTCTTCCGCTCCGGCTGGCATTCCAACGACCTGGAGATAGAGCTTACCAACCGCAATATCCCTTTTGTCAAATACGGCGGGCAGAAATTCGTTGAGGCCGCGCACATCAAAGACGTGATGGCGCACGTGCGCATCACGCATAATCCCTTGGACGGCGTAAGCTGGTACCGGGTACTCTTGCTCATGCGCGGCGTGGGGCAGAAGACCGCCGAACGCATCATAGAAGAGATTATCGGTCAGAAGAAAGGTTTCGATTTGAAAGAGGATACTTTCTCAAAGACCGAAGACATGCGGTCTTTGTTTAAATTATTGCGCGAGGTAGACGGCGTTAAACAGACGCCCGCGGAGCTTATGCATGCGTTTATCAAATACTACCAGCCGCTCCTGAAGGTAAAATACGATGATTTTAACAAACGCCTTAACGACCTTGATTCCCTGGAGCGCATTGCCGCGCGTTATTCTTCGCTTGAGCAATTTCTGGTGGATATGGCCCTTGAGCCGCCTGAACGCAATATCATCGAAGCAGGCAGGGGGGATAAAGACGATTCGCGGCTTACCCTTTCCACCGTCCATTCCGCGAAAGGGCTGGAGTGGCAGACGGTTTTCGTGATCTATGTTGCGGAAGGGCATATCCCGTCATATTTATCCTTGGAAAGCAGTGATGCTATCGAAGAGGAACGCAGGCTTTTTTACGTGGCCCTGACCCGGGCAAAAGAGAACCTCTTTTTATTGAAGCCGCATGTCGACCGGTCCCCGCGCAGTTACTTCAGTGAGAGCAATACGATTTTCACCCGGGTATCGCGTTTCCTGGAAGAGGGCGGCATTCTTGATAAATACATACAAGTGGAAGGCGCCTCAAACGACATTTTCGGCGATATCGACATAGAAGACATGGTAGGCGGAGATACCCGCGTCCGTGACGCGGAATTCCTGGACATGTTGAAAGACTATTACCGGGACCAGGAATAGGGGACAGGTTCCCGATTGCCCCTGTACCCGGTACAGCTTTGAGGCGGTACCGGGTACAGGGCTAAAGCTGTACCGGGTACAGCTTTGAGGCGGTACCGGGTACGGATGCAGGTTTATGAGAATAGCAGTTGCAATGAGCGGAGGGGTTGATTCATCGGTGGCTGCGGCCTTGCTGAAGAAGCAGGGACATGAAGTCATAGGGTTGACCATGTGTTTTCATCCGGCGAGGGCAGGGGAGGTCGTTGCGCCGTGCGGCGGTTCCAAAAGCGAGGAAGAAGCGGAAAATGTCTGTCGTGCCCTGGGCATTCGGCATTATTCTTTCGATTTCACCGCGGAGCTGGAAAAAGAGGTCATCGCCAATTTTTGCCGGGAATATCTGCTTGGCAGGACCCCTAATCCCTGCGTGCGCTGTAATAAATCCGTGAAATTTGACGGCTTGCTTAAAAAGGCGCTTTCCCTCGGCGCTCGCTTCCTGGCCACCGGCCATTACGCGCGGGTCATAAAAGGCGGTTCTTCGTTTTCGCTCGGCAAGGCAAAGGATCCGTCTAAAGACCAGTCTTATTTCCTTTATCGTTTAAGCCAACGGCAGTTACAGCATACCCTTTTTCCCCTGGGTGAATATACCAAGGCCGAGGTCCGCCGGATGGCCCGGGAATTCAACCTGCCGGCGGCGGATAAGCCGGACAGCCAGGAGATATGTTTCCTGGCCGGAGGCGACTACCGGGAATTTGTGCGGTCGCATGCGCCGCAAGCCGTAACCCCTGGCCCGGTACTGGATACCGCGGGTGCGCGGATCGGCACGCATCAAGGCGTCGCTTTTTATACCGTCGGCCAGCGAGAAGGATTGGGGATAGCCTTGGGGTATCCGGCATATATAACCGTTATCGATCCCCGTAAGAATTCCATAGTCGTGGGAAAGAAAGAGGATGTTCTGAAAAAAACCTTTCTGGTCAAACAGGCGCATTGTATCGGGTATCCCCTGAAAAAGAGGGTTGCTCTTATGGTAAAGATACGGTATAATCACCAGGAAGCGCCTGCCTGGGTAATACTCTATCAGAAAAAGCTGAAAGTGACGTTCAAAGAGGCGCAGTTCGCTGTAACTCCGGGCCAGTCCGCGGTTTTTTATGACTGCGACAGAGTGGCGGGCGGCGGCATAATCGATACAGTACTGGAGTAGAAAGATGCAGAAAAAACAGGTAAAAGACAGCGATCTGGTAAAACAGATCAAGGAACTTAAAAAAGCGCGCAACGCGGTACTTCTGGTGCACAATTATCAGCTTCCCGAAGTGCAGGAAGTGGCGGATTTCCGGGGAGATTCACTGGAGCTTAGCCGCATCGCCGCCAAAACAGAAGCCGAAGTGATCGTGTTTTGCGGAGTGCATTTCATGGCAGAGACCGCATCCATCCTTTGCCCCGACAAGACCATTCTCCTGCCCGACGCAGGCGCGGGATGCCCGATGGCCAATATGATGACCGCGCAGGAACTTATAGACTTGAAAAAGAAGCATCCGAAGGCGGTAGCCGTGGGTTATGTGAATACCTCGGCCGAGGTAAAGGCGGAACTGGATATTTGCTGTACTTCCACCAACGCGGTGGCAGTGGTGAACCACCTGAAAAACGAGAAAGAGATTATTTTTGTCCCGGATAAATACCTGGGCGATTACGTTGCCCGGCGGACAAAAAGAAAACTTATTTTGTGGAACGGATTCTGTCCCACTCATATGAGGATATTGCCGGAGGATATCCTGCGGGAAAAAAAGTTCCATCCCAAGGCCAAGGTGCTGGTGCACCCCGAATGCCTTCCGGCGGTGTTGGAAATGGCCGATGCCGTGCTTTCCACCAGCGGTATGGGCAAATTCGCCAAAGAAACTCCGGCTAACGAAATGATAGTGGGCACGGAAGTCGGCATCATTTACCGTTTAAAGACGGACAATCCGGACAAAGAGTTCTATCCCGCTTCCGAACGGGCTGTATGCCCGAACATGAAAAGAACCACTCTGGAAAAAATCCTTTTTTCGCTCCAGGAATTACGCGAAGAAGTGCGGGTATCCGATTCCGTCCGCTCCCGCGCACGTAAAGCGATCGACCGGATGTTGGAAATTATATAGGAACAATCCTGAGAGAAAGAAAAAATCGTGCTGCGCAATATAAAGATAGTTTTTGAAGATGAGTGGCTGCTGGTGGTCAACAAACCGGCCGGTCTGCTTACCGTCCCCGCTCCTGTCAAGGATTCCCGTACGCTTACCGATATTTTGAATAAAGACGTGGAAGAACGAGGGTTGTCGTATCGCGTTCATCCCTGCCACCGCCTTGACCGGGAAACTTCCGGGCTCATCGTATACGCCAAAGGAAAATCAATCCAGCAAAAAATTATGGAAGAGTTCAAGCGCAAGCAGGTTAAAAAATCATACATCGCCTTTGCGCACGGCCGGATCGAGCGCGCTGCCGGGGACATCGAATTTCCTATCGACGGGCAGTCCGCGTAT
>JAQTZX010000168.1 GCA_028687525.1 Candidatus Omnitrophota bacterium | reverse complement strand
GATTTTGCGTCCGCTGCAGATACTCAAGCCGGCGATCCCGATCATCATGTACCACCATGAAAAATATAACGGGACCGGATATCCTTCCCGGCTTAAAAAAGGACAGATCCCTATCGGAGCGCGCATCATGGCGGTTGCCGACGCCTTTGAGGCAATGGTATACGGGAGGCCGTACCGGGAGAGAATGAATATCGATAGCGCCATCAAAGAGGTTAAAAAGAAAAGCGGCATCCAGTTCGATCCCAAAGTGGTGGAGGTATTCTTGAGGGTGATAAAAGGCGGGTTTTACAGAAAATACTTGAAACTGAGCAAGCAAAAGAGTTATAATAAAGAAAACGGTAACCCGTTACATCCGGTAAAACACTGATATCCGGCTTTCGAGGCACTATGGATAAAAAAAGTAATCCACAGTTGGATCTTTTTACACAAAGCAGGATATCTCCTGACGGGGATTTGCATGATTCGCCGGCCCGGATTTCCGCCATACGCAGATACGAAAAGCTTTTGCTTTTAAGCATAAGTTTTATCGTGGCCATAATTATTTCTTTTTCTCTGGGAGTGGAAAAAGGGAAACGGGTGACGGTCTTGAAATCACAGGTTGGTTTTAATGCCGCTTTGACGCAGAAAGCCGCATCCCCTGCTGAAAGAGTCCTTCCCGCAAAAGGGGCGGCAGTTTCGAATGTCCCGCAAAAAGAGGTTCCGGTATCTTTCGCCATTGGTAAAACCGAGACGGCGGCCGCATCCCCCGTGCAGATTCAGAAGCCTGTTCCCGTTCCGGAAAACAAGTCCGGGGCTTTCACCATACAGGTAGCCAGTTTTAGAACTAAAGCCCACGCCCAAAAGGAGGTACAGGCTTTGAAACAAACAGGACAACCGGTATATCTGACTGCCAAAGGTAAATATACCGTTCTTTGCATAGGAAACTTCTCGGATAAAGAAGCGGCAAAATCGCTTTTGCCGGAACTTAAAAAGAGCTATCAGGATTGTTTTATAAGGAGGTTATGAAATGGCCATTCACCCATCATTGAATTTTTCCGAAAAAGACAAAAAACAACGTTCGGTTTTGAAACGTATTGAACGTATCAAACATATGATTGAGAAGAACGAGTGGAAGGAAGGCGATGCCATATTCGGACTTCCCAAGATCAAGAGCGTCAGGATCAAAATAAAGAAAGAAAAAATCGAAAAAGCGGCTGATGCCGCCGCCGCCGGCGCAGCATCTCCGGAAGCCGGGAAAGAAGCCGTAAAACCGGCCGCCAAAACAGAAAAGAAATAGTTTGTTTTTAAAAGTGCTCATGGAACTTTTTGCCAAAAAAGCGTACTTTTGTGCGGTATTTGCGTTTATGGTGAGCGTTGTTTTCTCTGTTTCATATGCTTCCGGACCGGAAACATTCATCGGAGAAATAACCGGGGATGATATAAATATACGTTCCGATTCAACAGCCGGAGCGGAATCTCTGGCTAAAGTGAACAAGGGACAGCGGGTGGAGATTGTCAGTGAATCCTATGATTGGTATAAAATCCGGCTTCCCCCGCAGGTTGCGTGTTTCGTTAAGAAAGAGTTTGTTGATGTTTCCGGGCCGGGGAACGGCGTGGTAAACGAGGAAAATGTGAATGTCCGTTTTTTTTACTCCGGATCTTCGATTATCGCCGGGCGTGCGGAGAAAAACGAGCCGGTTTCCATACTCGGGGAAATAAACGGCTGGTATAAGATCAACCCGGTCAGGAACAGTTTTGGCTGGGTGCACAAAAAATTTGTCCGGAAAGCAGCCGTTAAAAACATGCCTCAAGCGCTGTCCCCGGTTTTGCAGATACCGGCAAGCATCCCTTTTCCGGAAGCAACACCGGTAAAAACTTCGGAAGAAGGGGGGGAAATACAGTTTTCCCTGATCATTCCCGATGTCTCAAAGCCGTCTGCGGTTCCGGAAGAATCACTGCCTGCGGCGGACGCAGAAAATACCGTAACTCTGATTGGATTGGTTAAGTCCTACGGAAATGTGATTAACCGTCCGGCAACACATAAGCTGATCACCAAAGAAAAAAAGGTGTATCTTTTAAAATACAGGCCGGCCGTCCTGGATGAACTGGTATTTCACACCGTGCGGATAACCGGACGGCAGTTTTCCCTCCCGAAAACAAAATTTCCCGTTATTGAAATCGACAAAATCGATATCCTGGATTGAACCTGTAAACCTCTTACTTTATACGCATTGTATGAAAACAATCACGGTATCTCTTAAAGAGCGCAGTTACAAGATAATACTCGGAACGCGCATAATCAGACTTTTGGGGAAATACCTTGTTCCTTTACGCCTTGGAGATTTTGCCTGCCTGGTAACGAACCCGATCATTAAACAACGATACGGCGAAGCCGTTCTTTCCGCGTTGGAACATTCCGGATTCGATGCCCGCTTTATTATCATCCCTGACACCGAGAGAAGCAAATCTTTTGAGACCACCGCCCGTGTTATCAAGAATCTCACACGGATTAACAGGCGGAAACGAATATTCATCATCGCCTTCGGCGGAGGAGTGGTTGGTGACCTGGCGGGATTTGCCGCTTCCATTTATCACCGGGGCATTCCTTATATCCAGATCCCTACCACACTGCTCGCTCAAGTTGATTCCGCGATAGGGGGGAAGACCGCTGTTGATCTGCCTGAAGGCAAAAATATAGTCGGGGCATTTTATCAGCCCCGGATGGTATTCAGCGACACCGCGTTCCTGCGTTCCTTGCCCGCTCGGCAAATGGCCAGCGGCATGGCGGAAGTAATAAAATATGCGGTGATTAAAGACCCCCGGCTGTTCGTTTATCTCGAGAAAAATATTTCCCGGCTTTGTTCTTTTGATTCCCGTGCCGTGGAATTCGTTGTCGGTCGCTGTAGTTCCATTAAAGGAAATATCGTCGGCATGGATGAACGGGAAGAAAAAGGCATACGTACTATACTCAATTGCGGACATACCCTCGGGCATGCCATTGAAACCGCGGGCAGATACCGCGGCTACACCCACGGTGAAGCAGTATCCCTGGGCATGCTCCTGGCCTGCGATATGAGCGTCATGCAGGGGTTAACCGGTGT
>JAQTZX010000167.1 GCA_028687525.1 Candidatus Omnitrophota bacterium | reverse complement strand
CGGGGTATGCCTTGTCCCCAAGATCGCCTACATATGTACTGCGGGAAGCGGTGGGAATTGGAATAGTAATCCCCGTCGCACCTATCAGATTACTTTTGATTGCCTGGTGCCTTTTACGGCAGGCAATATATTAAGGAATTTCTCCAGCGAGGAGAGGAATTACCGGGAAAAGAAATGGAATTACCGTGATTGGGGAGAGATAACCGGCGTGAGCTCCACGGTTTCCCCCGCGGTTACCACTATAGATGTACAGTTGGATTCGGTTGTGAGTGCCGATCCTGGATGGCAGGTGAATGACTGGGTGTCCGAAGTAAAAGGATTTTCCGGGAGTACCAATAACGAAGTCTGGTTTATCCGGGGAGATATGCTTTATAACCTTAGAGGCGGCGGCGCGAATTGCAATCAGTCTTCTTTCACGGCGGAAGGGGATATCGGGCTAATGGGAGAGGGCGGGATAAATATCAAAGCGCATGTCCGGAATTCTTCCAATCCCACGCTGCCCAACCTGGCCAGTAAGAACGGGAGCATATATTCCGACAGTTTTTATGTCCCCCTTACCCGCGTATTCCAGGGGATCGTATATACTTATAACGGCGATGTGACTTTTGACAGCATCAACGGCACGTCCGTTTTCGGATATAACGTTACCTTCAGCGGTTTTGTGAATCTGAATTTCAACTGTCCGATAAGTTTATTCAGGTGGGATAAATACGTCGGCGGCGAAGGTTTTTATGAGGGGCAGTCTTCGTTTTTCTGGAGCGAGGAGTAATAGCGGCGGATGAATATCAAGGAGGGCGCGGTATGCCGAAAAAATTTTTATTTCCGGTTGTATGTATGTTTTTTTGCCTGGCGGGAATAGTGTGCCTGCGGGCGCAGAGTGTTACGGACGACGGGTCATTTATCTCCGCGTTTAACCGGCGGTTCGACCGGATAGAGGCAAAGATAGATACGCTTGCCGCGGCCGTTTCTTCAACAAAAACCGGGAGCAGGGAACAGGAGATCCTTTCCAAGCTGGAACAGGTGCTTGCAAACCAGCAGGCTGTCATGAAGGAGTTGGAAATAATTAAAGTCCGGGCCACCCGTAAATAGCTCTTGTTTTGCGAAGGGAAATATAATAATATATAGGAATAGCTGCGGTATTTTTTCAGATTTCGCGCATTTTTATCGGGAGACCATGGAAGAACAGGCGAAACCGGAAGTTCAAAAAACGTCGTTCAAAAAACCCGCCAATCCCCGGGGAGAATCACCCCGTACCGTTTTCCCGTCTTTTTTAAAAAACATTCTTGCTTCTACCCGGAATGTAATCGGGATAGATATCGGTTCCAGTTATATTAAGATAGTACAACTGCAAAAAAGCAGGGGAGGGTATTTGATCAACAACTGTGTTGCCCGCGCCCTGCCGCAGGCTATCAGGGATAATCCCGCGGAAAAACGCAAGATAACACAGGGTTTTCTAAAGGAATTCATTTCCGGCTCCCGGATTAAGCCTGAATTGGGACGCCTGGCTGTATGGGGCAAAGGCGTTTTTGTTTTTTCCCTAACTATCCCCAGCCTGGACAAAAAAGACCTGAAAGGGGCGGTAAGCATTGAATTGAAAAAACGCCTTCCCTTTCAAGCCGACATAAACAAAATGGTGCTCGATTTTTTTGTAACCGGCCAGGCCCGTGATGAAAAAGGGGCGGTACTGCTGGTTACATGTATTGCCGTTGAACAGGCAATATTGAATGAACATCTCCGGTTTTTGAAAGATATCAATATCCGCCCGGTTGCCGTTAACGTCATCCCGGATGCGCTGGGCAATCTTTTGCCTTATTGCATCGAAGGCGCGGAAAATAAAACCGCCGCTGTCCTGGATGTGGGAGCGAGTATCTCCCAGCTTAATTTTTTCAAAGGCAGGGAACTCGTTTTTTCCCGTGAGATTCCTGTAAGCGGAGACGCCTTGACACGGGCTATGGCCAAGACCATCACGACTCCCAGCGGGGCATCGAATATTTCTTTCGAGGATGCGGAGAAGATCAAACGTAATTGCGGTATTCCTCTTGAAGAGGACGGGGGCGCGGAATATCTTACCGATTTCGGCGTTTTGCGCGGAGAACAGATCTCCGCGATGCTCCGTCCGACCCTTGAACGGCTGGTTATGGAAGTCGGCAGGACCATGAATTATTACGTTAAAACCTTCAAGGCGGAAAACCCGGGTATTTTGTATCTTACCGGCGGGAATTCCCGCATTAATAATTTCGACAAATTCCTGCTTTATAATGTGGAAGGGGTCAGTAAGGTTGAGCGGCTTAATATTTGGAAAGCGGTCAAGGGACGGGAGTCCGCAGGGGAAGAGCGGTCATTGTCGATTGAACCGTCCTCCCCGCATCTGGCGGTGGCTCTCGGTTTATGCCTGGGCGGCGGAGGCAAGGTTAACCTCCTGCCCCTCAAGGAAAAAGTCGAGCAGAAGATCGTTTTCGCCACCAGTATTTTCAGGATACTTTTCCCGCTTATCCTGGCTGTTATCCTGGGTTTGTATGCCGTATATTATGCCAACATGCTGAAGTACAGGATTTTTATTATTAACATTAATTCGTCCATAACCCGGCTGGAACCGACGGTGAAACTGGTAAAAGAATACCAGGAGATCAACGCCAAGATTGAACAGAGAAGGAGCCTGCTTGAGAGTTCCAAAAGTAAACAGCCGTTGTGGACCGGGGTGCTTAAAGAGTTAAGCAATATCATTCCCAAAGAGGTGGTGTTGCAGCGGATCGAAGTGGTCCGGGGTAAAGAGCCCAAGGAGATGCATCTGATCGGCAGGATCGCGGTTCAGTATACCATCGTGGATGTGGCTCTTCAGCAGTTTATCATGCAGTTGAACGATTCCCCGTATTTCGATAAAGTCGAGCTCGCCGACAGCCGCCCGGATATGTATTCGGCGGTTCCGGCGGCGAATTTCGATATCCTGTGCAGGCTGAAATATTGAGATTGCCTAAGAGGAGAGGTATCTGACGTATGATAAAAACCGGATTGAACAATAAGCTTACGCAGATAGTTATTTTTTGTTCGGTTTTCGCTTTATGCCTTCTTCTTTTGCACCTGTTCGTGGGCAGGCCGGTTATTCAATATGC
>JAQTZX010000166.1 GCA_028687525.1 Candidatus Omnitrophota bacterium | reverse complement strand
GGCGATAAAACGAGCGATATCCCGCAATTCACCGGACGAATCATTCTGCCCGGGGACAACCAGCGTGGTCAGCTCAACCCACACTCCCATTTGTTTCATGAGCGCGATAGAATCCAGCACCGGCTGGAGACTGCCGCCGCAGACCTTCCGGTAAGAACTATCGCGGAAAAACTTGAGATCGACGTTAACGGCATCCAGAAAGGGCCGGATCATTTCAAGTGTCTCCCCGCTCATATAACCGTTGGTCACAAAAATATTATACAACCCTTTTTTTTTCGCCAGGCGGGCAGTTTCATAGGCATATTCAAAATAAACAGTGGGCTCGGTATACGTATAGGAAATACTTACGCATTTATTTTTTACCGCCGCCTCAACAACGGCTTCGGGTGTGCGGCCCCGGACATCCTGCCGGGAGGATTCTTCCTTCCTGCTCTGGGATATTTCCCAATTCTGGCAAAACCCGCAGTGAAAATTACATCCCAGAGTGGCGATAGATAAACTAACGGACCCGGGCAGAAAATGATACAGCGGTTTTTTCTCAATCGGATCGACATTACAGGCGACCGGCTTGCCGAATACCAGCGAATAAAGCACGCCGTCCCTGTTCTGCCTGACGCCGCAGACGCCGTATGCGCCGTCCCGGATCCGGCACCGGTGCGCGCAGAGGCGGCAGTGAACAACCTTATTGTCCAACTTTTCGTACAGAAACGCTTCCTTCATAACATTCCTACCGGTACGCCGGCTTTAATCTTCACTGCGGGATTTATTTGCGCGCTGGGTTTTTCAGCACCTTGCTAATGCGCGCAAACAAATCCCTTCGCGAAGGTTAAAGCCTCATTCTTCCCACTTCCCGCGAATCTAAAGGAGACACTGCGAGGCGAAACTCCCGGAGATCGGGAAGACGCATATACACGATATCCATCGGATTTATTGTACCACTGTTGTCGCAGTAAAAACAGGTCAATTTACATGCCAGCTCGATAAACCGGCCGTTAATTTCCCCCCTGCCCAAAACCGTGGGGCCGGCAGCTTCTTCAATCGGCATAAAGAGATAATCTCCTTCACGGGCCAGGCCGGCGATCTGTTCATTTTCCATCCGGTCCCTGCCCACGACAAGCTTCGCCTGCGGGGAAACCCTGAAATGCCTGCCCCACTTCAAAAGCTCGACGTCATCCATACGGAACCCGCCGGCAACGATCAAGTCCTTCATCCTCCGGGAAAATCCGACATCGGTCAGCAAACAGCCGCCCGCAGGATTAGGATATTCGCGGATCCCTAATTCTTCCGCCAGCCGTATCTGGGGCTTCCGGGTGCGGCCGCTCCATCCCAGAAGATCATCCCTGTCCAGCCACTTCTCTTTCTCCGGGATAGTTTGCGGAAGCAGTTTTGCCGATAGCGGCCTGACGATAAATCCCTCAAGCCCCGATTCTTTATCGATATTCTGAAACGCTTCCCGGTGCTGAGACATACCCCTCTGATGCAGGACTTCCCCGGTAACCACAAACCGGGCCCCTTCCATCTCCATTAAAACCGCGGCTTTACGCAACATAAAAATCCTGCAGTCGATACAGGGATTGATATTCGAACCGTAGCCGAATTTCGGATTTTTCACCATTTCCAAAAAATCCTCTCCCGGGTCAACAGTCTTCATTTCGATATCCAGATCCGTACCGATACGCCGGACGTATTCCTGCGCGGATAAGACCTGTTTTTTGGGGCGGGGATAAAACGGGATATGGCAATGCAGACCGACGACCTCTATGCCGAGCCTCTTGATAAAACCCGCGGCCAGGCTGCTGTCCAGCCCGCCGGATATAAGCGCGATCGCTTTCATTGTCCGTCCTATACAAGAAAATCGCTTCACACGAATCGTTCAGCGATAAATTCTCCGCCGGCAGGCAAACCAGCCGGCGGTTTTCAACGGGAAGGGAAGTGTTTTATACTTTCCTTTACCATAAAAAAGTTATAGAGATTAATGCGCCAAGAAAATTTTTGCCGAAGCCATAAAAAATATTCCCATTAAAAAAGCGAAAAAGGCGAGGGATGAACGCTTCCGATCGCGTTCTTTATGCAGCTGCGGAATAAGATCTGAAGCGGCGATATAAATAAACCCGCCGGCGGTTAAAGGAAGGACACAAAGAGAAAAATTCTTAATGGTATCCGCCATAAAGTAACCGAAAAGAGCGCCCAGTATAGCGGTGAGAGCGGAGATAAAATTAAAAAATAACGCCTTTCTCGCCTTGAACCCGCCGAAAATCAATATTCCGAAATCTCCCAGTTCCTGCGGGATTTCATGCACAATAACCGCCACGGTCGTCGCTATACCTAATTTCGGAGAGACGCAAAAGCTGACGGCAATCATTACCCCGTCAAAAAAATTATGTATGCCGTCCCCTATCAGGCTCAAATAAGTAAAAGCGTGGACTTCACACGTCCCTTCATGGCAGTGCCGCCAAAAAAAATACCGTTCCAGCATGAAAAAAAGGACGAACCCCGCTATGACATAATAAAAAACGGATAGGGATTGAGTCTGCTCCAGAACTTCCGGGAGGATATGCAAAAAAGCGCCGCCTATCAAAGCCCCGGCGGAAAAACCAATCAGGTAAAAGAGGATCTTATGAAGGACTTCTTTTTTTATAAGCAGCGTGAATATGCCAACGAGAGAAACCGCGCTTACAATAAACGTGCTTATAAGACTCCAGAATAAAGCCATCGGATGATTCGTTCCTTATCCTAAATTCGGTTTGCTTCCCTTGTTGGCCTTTTTAGAGCGCCAGTTAAGCTTGCCCCTGCGTTTACGTTTGCCCATGTCTTATGATGAATGTTTTAGTATTTAAAATATGACATAGGAGCCGTCTGGGAAATATACCGCACTGCCTCAATGATGCAAACGCGGATGGCCTTTTCCATCGGCGTATTCGCGTATGCGGATAACCCTCCTCCTAATGCCCATCTCCCCATGAATCCCGACATAAAACCGCCGGCTACATCGGATGCCTGGCCCTGTACGCGGGTCGCGGCAACAACTTCCGACGTAGATGTATCGATAATGCGTATATCAAGCGCCATATGCGCCTTGTTCAAAGCCGCGCCCAGTAAGCCCCCCAGGATACCGCTTGCCACGCCTCCGCCTCCGCCGATACCGGCCTTTC
>JAQTZX010000018.1 GCA_028687525.1 Candidatus Omnitrophota bacterium | reverse complement strand
GCTTTCTATTCCGATATAGGCTTATGGCCTCCTGATGTTTGTCCCCAGGAGGATCCGGGTTTTATCAGGTGGAACGCGTACCAGACCCGTTGCTGCGGTTTTACTCCGGCGGGTGCGGATGCGATAATACAGGCGAATTGGAACGGTCCGTATCTTGAAAAATTCCCCATTCTTACGCCCTGGGCGGGAAGCTATGATTGGGAGTATTGGCCTTCAGGCGGATGGACACTTCCTCCGGGTGCTTATGTGAGCGTGAGGCCGCGGTATGGTTCGGTCCAGCGAGGAGCGGGATGCGGGTATATCGGGGATTCGAACGCCACTGCGGTTCCGGATAAGCTTGAAATAAAATTACAGCAGGCAGGCGTTGATGAATACTTGCCCAACGGGGTGAATGCTTCCGACGACCATGTGATCGTAGGATTGAGCAAATTCTAACCGTTTTCGGATCGGGAGTTCTGAATAACAAACCGGTTTTTTACGGGGAATCCTGATTCGGTTAGGAGACATTCGGATGATATGCCGGGCGTTTACTCTTATTGAATTAATTGTGGTCATCGCGATCATCGCGGTCCTTTCGGCGATAATCGCGCCGAATGCGTTTAAGGCGATACGCAAGGCGCAGATTTCAAAAACAGCGGCTGATTTCAAAACTCTTAAGAGCGCCTTGATCGCCTACAGCGCGGATACCGGCAGGTTTCCGGACCCGTTTTATTTTCGTACGCCCGGCTACGGGCATCGTAATAACGGCTGTGCGTCTTACAGTTTTACGAGTCCTCCCCTGATGGCTAACGGTGATAATGTTTCAGGCTGGGACGGCCCGTATGTGGATAAGAGCATGCGCAGTCCGCTGGTGCATGCGTATGTTTCCGGAGGATATACGTATCCCGGTACATATTGGATAGGCGGGACAAGTTGTTATGCCCAGTCGTTCGATCTGGACGGGAACGGGAGTCTTGAAATCACAAACGCGGTCAGCATACAGCTTGCCGGGTTGGAATTAAGCGATGCCCTGGCAGTCGACAATATATTTGACGGCGGGGGGATCGTGGGAAGGCGCGGGAGCATGAACGTCGTACAGTCAACGGATTATTGTTATATATATTTTCTTGTGGGAACCGGTGCGTGCGGGATAAGTAATTAACAGTTTGTTGACGGCATTTTGCCGGCTCGAGGATAGTCGTGAAACAGCGCGGATTTACGCTTATAGAACTTATTGTGGTCATCGCGATCATCGCGGTCCTTTCGGCGATAATCGCGCCGAATGCTTTTAAGGCGATACGCAAGGCGCAGATTGCGCGGACACTGGAAAGTTTCAGGACTATAAAACTGTCCACGCTTTCGTATTATTCGGATACCGGCAGGTGGGTCGCTTCGCATTATATCTTCGATGCCTCCGGGCCTTTTTTCCGGGATCCGGGGATAGCGGGATGGGATGGCCCTTACCTGGAACGGTATGAAAAATGTCCGTTGGTACAGCCGGGATTGCCTTCCGGCAGTTATCCGGGCTGGTACTATGTGCTGGCGGATAACCAGCAGTATGACAGCACGTTCGATTTCAACGGCGACGGGGTGTATGAGGTTAATGACGGGATCAGCGTGTGCTGTTATGGATTCCCGTCGGCAGACGCCTACAGGATGGATGAGATTATAGACGGTACCGGCCAATGGGGGTATGTCGGGACTATGAATGTGATCAGGATATGGGCTTCTTCTCCGGAGGATTCATATTATCTTATTTCGTTGTTGATAGGCCAGACCGGAGTCCCGCGCGGGAGCAGGTAACTCGGAACAGCGGGAGAAAAGAATATGAAACGCCGCGCGTTTACGCTTGTTGAGTTAATTGTGGTCATCGCGATAATTTCGGTTTTGTCCGCGATAATCGCGCCGAATGCTTTTAAAGCTGTCGAGAAAGCCAAGTGCAGCCGCGCCATAAGCGAGGCCAGAACCATAAAAACCGCGGCTTTCGCTTATTATGCGGATACCGGAATCTGGCCGATGAGGTTCCGTTTGACCGATGTGCTGAATCCGTTCATGACCAATCCTGCTGTCAACGGGTGGGACGGTCCGTATGTGGAAAAATGGCTGAATGCCCATCCCTGGGGCGGTCATATCGGTTGGGATCCGACCATTGATCTTGACGGCAGTGGAGTTCTTGACGGCTGTGTTGTTTTTGACGATGACCGCGCCGGCATGATGACTTCAGATAATCAGGGAAGGATTCCCCGGGTTTCTATGATAAAGATTGATGAAATGATCGACGACGGAAATCTTGCAGGCGGCCACGTGCAGGGCGACGGCCAAGGGCTTGCTTCTGCCGCAGGGGAACTGGTGATCATGGCGGTGCATGATAATGCTCCGTAGGTTGTTTTATCGCTGCCGCAGCCTCGCTTTCGCCGCGGCGGATTACCTCCGGTAAAAATTGCTTGAGAATAGGCTCGTTTAGAAGTATACTAAGGTGTAATTATATACGGGAGAAGGGTATGCGAAAACGCGGTGTTACGCTGATCGAATTGCTCATCGGCTTGAGTATCTCGGGGATTTTATTCGGCATGACCATGTTGTCCATGTCCGTCCTGGGGCGGCAGAGGCTTACCTCGGAAACGGTTGTTTTATCCTCCAATATATCCTGGATCCGGGAACTGGCAAAGACCCAACGGTATAATTACTTTTTGTCTTTTAACCTTTCCGATGAGTCTTATTCCATCTATCAGGATTCCGACGACGACGAATCTTTTGATGTTTCCGACACCCTGGTGAAACAACAGGATATGACGGCGGATATATATTCTTTCCAGGATTTTGGCGGGAATAACCTGACGCCGGCACGGATCATGTTTTCCAAGGTCTCCGGGGCCGCGGAGATTGCCGGAGACGAAGATAACGAGGGCGCTCTTATCACGATTAAACATGCCGGCGGGCAGAAGGAGATAAGTATTTTCAGGGATACCGGTTATGGCCGTGGGAGCCGCAGAGGCCGGCGCTCCGGATGTTTTATCGCGGCCGCGGCGTATTCGGGACGGAAGTCCGGCACGGCCGGTACGGGGAAAAAGCCGGAGGAGGTAATCGTATTGGAAAAATTCCGGGATATGTATTTATCCACGAATTATTGGGGCAGGGAATTCGAAAGATTTTATTACACGGTCAGTCCGCCTCTGGCGGATTATATCGCGGAAAGAGACTGGGCGAGAACGACCGTGAGGGTTTTATTGAAACCTGTGGTTTGGGGCGCGAAAAGGCTTACCGGAGGCTGATGATGAAAAGAGGCCTGACGCTCATCGAGGTTTGCATAGCCACGGCGGTTTTCGCCGCTTTGCTTCTTTCCATGCTGGGAGTATTTCATCAGGGGTCTCGCTGCCTGGGGATTACCAGGGAACGCACCGTCGCGATGAATCTCGCCCGGGGTATATTGGAGCACTATTCCGACTGGGATTCTCTTGAGGATGTAAGCGCGTCGGTTTCCAACGGGGAATATCCATTAGTGGTACCGGATTTATTCCCTTCCTGCGTTGACGGCGAAGGAAAGATCAACGGGATTCTTTATGCCTGCACGTTGACTATCGCCGGCGGTCCCTATTCCCCGGCTTCTTTAAAAATGATCACGGCGACTGTCGGCTGGTCCAAAAGCGGAAAAAATTTCACCGTTGCTTTATCCACGATGAAGGCGGATATATGATAAAGATCCGCCGTTTATTATCTGCCGGGACAGGTTTTGAGCGGGAAGGATTTTCGCTTGTCGAGATATTGGTCAGCCTTACCATTTTCAGCGTTATGATACTGGTGGCGGGCGGCGTCCTGCATAAAGTCCTGATTGATTGGAGCAGGCAGAGGGACTATTTTGATTGTGTCCAGAACGCGCGGGCGTCCATGTCCTTCATGGTCAATGAAGTGAGGAATGCGAAAAAAAATTCCGTTTCGGTTGAGAACAGCGGCGCATCCATCCGTTTTTTATGGGCGGGACAGACTTCCAACAGCGACCGGGTTTGGTATTGGATCGGCAATCAGGATGACGACGGCACGTCCAGAGGGGATAAGACCATACTATACCGCGGGACAGGGACGAATCTCAATAGCGCTTACGACGAGAGGACCGAACTGGCTAATTTTGTGGCTAATGCCGAAATCGGAACGGATGTTTTCGATAGAAGCGGCGATGAGGTGACTATTACGCTTATGCTCATGCCGCATCCCGAACAATATGAAGACTGCGGATACGATTGTCCGGGAAACCATGTGTTTATTCTCAGCTCAAAGGTGCGGGTCAGGAATTAAGAATGCACAGCGCAAAGCGGATAGATATGAAGAAGATCGGGGGTAACAGCGGAGGGCAAATTCTTATTTTCGTGTTGTTTCTTTTATTCCTTGTCGGTTTTATCGGTACCGGTTTGGCGGCTCTCTGGCAGTCGGACGCCCGGCTGCGTACTTTGGACCAGGACGGGTTGACCGCTTTTTACGCGGCGCAGGCGGGATTGGAGCACGGCCGGCTTTATGCGGCAGATCATTGGACTGCCTATGGATGGTTCCCGGCGTCTTCGTGTCAATATGACGATGAGGCCGACGTTCATGTCGCCGGAAACGATTCCTGCTGGTACTCTTCGATCACGGGCGCGCGGTATAGATTTAAAATTTACAGTTCTACCAGCGGATATTTTTGGTGGCTCCGGCGGTTCAGATGGTTTTGGTTGTTTAACCCCGGCGGTAGAAAAGTCTGGGCCCAGGGACAGGCGTATCGTGACGGTACTGTCCTGGCGGGAAAACAGATCGAGAATAATCTTGATTATACGGAAGGCTGGCAGGAGAAATAAGCATGCCGAATTACAGTTACCGGGCGCGTGACAACGCGGGAAAAGAGGTAAAGGGTATCGTCAATGCCTTGAATGAAGCGGATCTGGGAAATCAGATCAATAAACTGGGCTGTTATCTTATTTCCTTTAAACAGGCCACGGCTTTCGAGAAGATGCCGGTTTCCCCCAGGCAATTCGTCAGATTGAGCCCCGTAGAAGTGCTTAATTTTACCACTCAACTGGCCATATCCATTGACGCCGGGATCCCGCTTTTATCCGCGTTGCACGATCTTTCAAAGGGGAATACCAACCCAAAACTGAAGTTACTGCTGGAGGATATTTCCCGTAATGTGGAATCCGGTGTTTCTTTTAAAGATGCGTTAACCGCGCACCCGCAGATTTTTTCAAAATTGTACCTTTCAATCGTGGGAGCGGGAGAAAGCACGGGTAAGTTGGCGTTCGTGCTTGGTGATTTGTCAAAACTGCTGGAATGGCAGTTGGAAATGCATTCTAAGATCAAAGAAGCCTCCATTTATCCCGTTATGCTTTTTGTGGTCATGGTGGGGGTGGTGGCTGTGCTGGTGGGGGTGGTTATCCCGAAATTCGAACCGATGTTCGCCGAATTAGGCGTGGCTTTGCCTCTTCCCACACAGATAGTCTTGTTGATCAGCAAGGTATTCCGGAAATTCTGGTGGCTTATGATTGTATCCGGGATCGGGATCGTGGCGGGATTGAAGATGTTCGGCAATACGGAAAACGGCGGGTATACCCTGGATAAGTTAAAACTAAAACTGCCGATTTTCGGCGGGTTGATGATAAAAATAGCCCTTTCCCGGTTTTGCCACACTTTTTCGCTCGCATTGCGTTCGGGCGTGGCGGTTTTCAACGCCATGGGTATCGCCTCCGAAGTTATGGGGAATAAGTATTTCGAGAAATCAATAAAGAAAGCCCAGGATTACGTGAACGCGGGGGAGCGAATATCCACCGCGTTGGATAATTCCGGACAGTTCCCGGCCCTGGTTATCCGTATGATCGGCGTCGGAGAACAGACCGGCGCTTTAAGCGAGGTCCTGGAAAAGGTGAACCAGTTTTACGATAGGGAGGTTCCCGCGACTATCAAGAAGATATTCGCGTTATTCGAGCCCATCATGATAATCGTAATGGGCGTGGTGGTCGGCGGAATAGCGGTTTCCGTGTTCCTGCCGCTTATCTCCATCATCAGCAAGATAGGCGGAGATTAGGTCAGCTATGGCAAAAAAATTCCTCGGTATCGATATCGGTAATGTCCGGACAAAAGTCGTCCTTGTTGAACCGGCGGTTAAACAGGGGGTTGCCTGGAGTTACGTTTTTCCCACTCCTTTTGATGCCACACAGACTTCTTTTCGTAAAATAGACGCCAAACTGTTCGTGAATGAACTCGTCAAAGTTGTCCCGGTGAATAAACTCCGTAACTGCAGGATTGCCGTTGATGTGCCTTCGGCGCAGATTACGGCGATGTCTTTATTCCTCCCGGAGATGTCCCGTTCGGAACTGATTTCCGCGGCTGTTAATGAAGCCAAACGCAGAATGGTCCCCTCACACGGCCCGAATCATGTTTTTGAATGCCACCTTCTGGGAGAACGAATCATTAATCAGATCCAGCGGCAGGAGATATTGGTTGTGCGTACCGATGTCCTGTATATTAATGAGCTGGTGAATATTTTCAGGAAGAATCTCGATTTGATACCGGTGGTTATTGCTCCTTCCAGTTTCGCATTCCCGTTGCTGCCGGTTTTCCGCTCCCGGACGCTGAATAAGGATATGGATACGGTGCTGGTTGATATCGGCGCGGCATCAGTCACAATCTCCATCTTCCGGGAAGGAAAATTGAGCTTTTTCAGGAATACCGTTTACGGTATGCAGGATATTATCCAGGATCTTTCCCAGCGCCTGGGATTTACCGAGGACAAGACCGTGGAGATTATCAGGGAGAAAGGCATTCCCGATGTTGATTTTGATTTAAAAGATAAAGTGGCGGTCGCCGAAGAGATCATGCGCCAGAAATACGAGGCGGGCTTGAAGGCGAAAGAGACCGGTATTGAGGAGGAGATCAACCTGTTGGAACTGCGTATGCTCTGGCAGGCTCATGTCGAACGGATACTGCATGAGTTCAGGCGTTCGCTTTCTTATTATAAGGAACAGTCGGGAGGAAGGCAGGTCGAGTTTATCGATTTCGCGGGGGGAGGCTGTGATGTCAGGAACTTGGTAAAAGTTTTGACCGAACAAATCGGGGGTAAATGCGGGATTGTTCTTCCTTTTGAGGGAATGCAGGTCCGGAGAGATAAAAATGAGCCGGGCGCGGTTTTTACCGGAGCGGTGTCGCTGGCTCTGAGCGCCGCCTGGAAAGGAAGGGGCGCCGAAATAATCAATTTCCTGCCCGCGAACCTGCGTAAAAAAGAACTGAACGCGAAAAGGCGTTTCGTTGTTTTGATCGCGGGTATCTGTATGATTGCCGTGTTCGGCCTCTTGTCTCTGCAGTTATTTCTAAGTAATGTTTTGATACGGAAAAACTTAAAAGGGATAGAGTTTGAATTGGGGCGGATTAAACGGGTGAGTGCCCGGCTCAAGGATTTGTCTCTGCGGGAAAAGGCCTTCGGCCAGCGGCTTGCCCAGGCGGATAGTTTGGCCCGGAAGAACCGGGATGTCCTGAAGCCTTTATTCGAAGTGCCTAAAGCGATGCCTCCGGGGGTATACCTGACCGGTTTAAAGATAGCCGAGGGCAAGCTGGAGATCAAGGCCAGGGTATATGCGGATTATGAAGAAGCGGTGAGAATAGTCGATGAATTTCAGCAGAAACTTACGGCTCTTGATTTTCTGTCCAATGTCCAGGTTGAACCGTTTAAAATCGACAGGATATTCCCGCAATTGAGCGAAGGCGGAGAGGGGATTATCCTGGACCGGGCGAGGGAAAGAGATTTTAAAGTCAATGCGGATTTGCCCGCGCAGCAACCGTAATGCGGTAGAGGTCTGATATGAAAGATTCAAAAATAATAATTAACATGAGTGCCTGGGTATTGCTGGCGTTCTCCGTGGCTTTATTTTTGTTTCAACTCAAGCAGAATATGAATATCCGGGAAGAATTCAGCTCGAAAAATTCCGAGTTTAAAGAATCCAAGGCCGCCAGCAAGCGGTTGGAAGTACTGGAGAGGCAGGCTAATGAGCTGAAATATAAAGAGGACGTTCTTGCAAAGCGTATCCCCCTTAATGAGAAACACCCCTTTGAGCTCATGAAGATTCTTATTAAAGCCGGGGGAGAGTCCGGTTTACGGGCGATAGCTTTTAAGATGAAGGATGTTTCTTCCGATAAGGATGGTGTTTCCGGAACATCCGGCACGCCTCCCCAGCCCGGAGGCAGGTTTGCGATTCCGCAGTTTCAGCAGAACCAGGAAAAACCGGTGTCCGAGTTTGATCCGAACCCGATGGATATTTCCCTGACTTTTGAGGGTACCTTTCCGCAGACTGCGGCTTTTATTAAAAAGATTACTTCTATGGAGCGGTTGGTTACCGTCCAGGGCATAGAAATCGAGCGGAAAGAGAATATCCTGCCATACCAGAAGGTTTCACTTTTTCTGAAGGCCTATACGTTTGTAAAGCAATAGCCTGCCGTAGGAAAAGAGGGGCCGGTTCAAAAAAAGGGGACGGTTCTATTTTTTTGTTTTTTTTGTTAAAAAATAGAACCGTCCCCTTTTTTTTTCTTGACATAACTTATTCCATAAACTATACTTATAATAAGTTGTTTTGCCCGTTTTACAAATATTTATTGACAAAACAGCGGGAAATGTTAATATACAAAGAAGGAGGTGACACAAATGAATAGGAAAGGTTTTACACTTATCGAGTTGGTTATGGTTATTGTCATTATCGGTATTTTAGCCGCAATCGCTATACCGCGTTTCATGGATCTCCGAAAAGAAGCACGCCAGGCGTCATGTATGGCGACCGGCGGTGCCATTCGCGGCGCTTTGTCCAGCTTTTATGCCAGCACAGCGCTCCGTACGGCAACTCCGCGTTTTCCGGCAGCTATCGCCAGTCTTAATGCGTATATGCAAACTTCTATTGCGAACCCGACTTCCGGATCGTGGGACAATGCTTATAATTCTTCCACGGGTGTTTTGAACGTGGATGCGGCGTGCCCGGCACAGTAGTTTGATTTTAATGTAAAGTTGTTCATGTTGGAGAGAGGGAGGATGAAAATCCTCCCTCTTTGTATTCCTCCATCCCCTTCCTTATGAAATCAGTATTTTTCAAGAGTTTAAAATCAGCCGTTACGGGAAATAAAGATGATTTTTGGGCGGTTATATTGATAGGGATGGCCGTTTTTTCGGTGTACCTGGCCTGCCTGCCTAATAATTTCATTTTTGACGACTACCACATGATTGTCAAAAATAATTTTTTGAAACACGCGGATTCCTTTCCGCAGTTTTTTAAAGGGGATATTACCAGTTATCCCGTTGCCCGCGGCATGTACCGGCCTTTGCTTATGCTTACGTTCGCCTTCGATTATTTCCTTGGGGGCGTGCGGCCGTACGGGTATCATCTGGTCAATATTTTTATCCATTTTCTGAACGCGTATCTCCTTTATGTTCTCTTGGGATATTTCCTGAAAGGGCTGAATTTTTCCGCCCGGCTGGGCCTGGCGCTTTTATTCTGCGTGCATCCTCTTAACACGGAATCGGTGGCGTATGTCAGCAGCCGTTCCATCCTCCTGGGCAGTTTATTCGTGTTTGCCGGTTTTTATGCCTACCTGCTTTGGCGTGAATCCGGGAACAGGCGTTATTATTTATTATCGGTATTATCTTATGCCGCGGCTCTTTTAACCAAGGAAACCGGGCTCATTTTTATCCTTCTGCTTGCCGCGTATGAATTCGTTTACGCGAAAGATTTTACCCGGGAAACGGTATGGGGGATACTGCGGCGTTTGAGCGTGTTTTTCGCCGTTACTTTTCTGTATTTAGCGCTGATAAAAGCGGTTTCCGGCAGTGTATTCGGTTTGTTCGGCCCGGCAAAGGCGGCGTCATCCGTCCAGCGCCCGTTTTTTTTCAACATCCTCACGCAGAGCGCAGTATCTTTTTTCTATCTTTTTCTTTTTTTCTTTCCTTTTAATCTGTGCGTCGATCATGCTTTCCCGGTGATCTCCGGTTTATCCAATCCGGCTGGGGCGGCCGGTATTTCCCTTATAATCGTTATTATCGGGTTCGCCCTATTTATGCGCAGGCGTATTCCGCCGGTCAGCTTCGCGCTTTTGTGGTATTTCATCTGTCTTTCTCCGCAGTTTTACGCCCGGTTGAACTTAGTTGCCGCCGAACATCATTCGTACGCGGCTTTTTTCGGGGTTTATCTTATCTTTGCGTATTTTTGCGCGGCCGGCGAGAAGAGAATATCTTCCATGGGCGCGCGGGCGGAAATAACGGCGGGTAAAACAGTCAGGCTCGCGTTTATTTTTATTTTCAGCCTGTTTTCACTGCTGACTGTTATGCGTTGTTTTGAGTGGCGCAATGAATATACTTTGTGGAAATCAACCTTGAGGGTCAATCCGCATTCCGGCATAGCCCAGGGCAGTATCGCTTTGAATCTGATAAGCAGGGGGTATCTCAAGGAAGGTTTGGTATACCTGGAAGAATCGGTAAATTCTCCCGCTCATTCCGCCGTCGGGGTCGTTTCCCGGCTTAATCTTATTTACTATCAAGCTTTGCTTGGCGATACGCAGAAAGCCGCGCGGATGCTGGAGGAGAATAAATCGCTATTCATAAAAGAATTTCCGTTCGGGTATTTTAAGAACCTGGCCGTGGTTTACGGCAAAATGGGGCGCCATGCGGAAGAACTCCGGGCGCTGGAGACAGCGCTTCGCTTTATCCCGGAGTCCGAAGAGATAAATAACCTGTTGGGATGGTGGTATTTGGATAATAGTTCCGATCTGCGGAAAGCGGAGGAGTTTTTCCGTATCTCAATACGGGATAATCCCGATTACTTTTTTTCACATCTTGGGCTGGCCGGAGTGCTGGATAAAAAAGGGTTGTACCAGGAGGCGGTAGATGAATATAAAAAGGTAATAGCGATCACGCCCGAGTCGTTCGAAGCTTATTATAATATCGGCCTTATCTACGCGCGGAAATTATTGCGTACCGAGGCGGAATGGTATTTTAAAAAATGCATAGAAATGGCCCCCGATTTTGCCCCCGCCCATTACAACCTTTGTGTTTTTTACCTGTCTTTGCCCGAGCCCGACTACAAGCGCGCGCGGGAAAACTTCGATAAGGCGCGCGAATTAGGCTATCCCGTAGACAAGAAGATCGAGGAACTCCTGGAGAAGAAAAAAGGGGACGGTTCTATTTTTTAAAAGAAAGGGGACGGTTCTATTTTTCGGGTATTGATCTTTAGAATCCCGAAAAATAGAACCGTCCCCTTTCTTTTCGTCCCCCTTTTTTTTTCGCTATTCTGTGGTACAATAATTCCCATGGATACACATAGTTTCGAAATCGTCATTCCCGCGCATAACGAAGAAGCCAATATCGGCGGCGTTATCAATGAGATACGCGCGGTAATGGGGGCCGGGTGCCCCGTTATCGTTATTGACGATGCCTCCGCGGACAGGACGGGAGAAATAGCGGCGGCTTCGGGAGCTCGTGTTATCCGCCATCCCTACCGTATGGGCAACGGCGCATCGGTAAAGACCGGCCTGCGCAATGCCGCCGCGGATATGGTGGTCATTATGGATGCCGACGGCCAGCATCAGCCTTGTAATATCCCTCTGTTGTTAAAACAGATGGAAAATTTCGACATGGCGATTGCGGCGCGTGATTTCCGCTCTCTTTCTCCCCGTACGTTCGCCAATATCGTGTACAATTCTTTTGCCGGTTATGTAACCCGCTTTAAAATAAAAGACCTGACCTGCGGTTTCCGGATAGTCAAAAGGAAACTTGCTCTGAAATTCCTGTACCTTTTGCCTAACGGATTTTCTTCCCCTTCGACTTTAACCCTGGCTTTTCTGAAAGCGGGCAGGTCCATTACCTATGTGCCTGTTTCTTCGGTACGCCGCGCCGGGGGTAAGAGCAAGATCAATATTATCGGCGACGGGGCGCGTTTTTTTGTCCTCATTATCCGCATTGCCACTTTTTTCTCCCCCTTGAGGGTTTTTGTCCCGGTAAGCCTTCTTTTTTTCTTGAGCGGCCTGGGATATTATTTACACACCTTTATCCACGGCCACCGTTTTACCAACATGAGCGCATTGTTATTGACCGCTTCCATAATAATTTTTATGCTTGGGCTGGTTTCCGAGCAAATAGCCCAATTGCGCATGGACAGGACGGAAGGATAGTAATCCTGGTAATATCCTTATCGCCGGAATATAATTCTGAACGAAAATGAGACTGTCAATTATCGTCCCCGTGTATAACGAATATCCTACTCTTGAAAAAGTCCTGGAGGCGGTTTATCGTGTTGATGTTCCCGGGTTCAGCCTTGACAAAGAGATTATTGCCGTTAATGACGGTTCCACCGACGGTACCTCCGGCATATTACAGCGCTGGAAGGGGAGGATCATTGTCGTCGAACATTCCCGCACCGAGGGAAAAGGCGCCTGTATCAGGGACGGGTTGAAAGCGGCGTCGGGAGATATCGTACTTATCCAGGATTCCGACCTGGAATATGATCCGGCTGATTATGCGGCTTTGTTGCGGCCGGTTATCTCGCAGGGCGCGGATGTGGTATACGGGTCGCGTTTTGTCGGTTCCGGGGCCCACCGGGTGCTTTATTTCTGGCATTACCAGGGTAATCGTTTGATCACGTTTTTGTGCAACCTGTTCGGCAATTTGAATCTTACCGATGCGGAGACCGGATATAAAGTTTTCAGGAAGAAAGCGCTGGATTCCATCAAGCTTAAAGAGGATGACTTCGGTTTCGAAGTGGAAGTAACGCTGAAACTGGCGAAGAAAAAATACAGGTTTTATGAAGTCGGCATATCGTATTACGGCAGGGATTATTCCGAAGGCAAGAAGATCCGCTGGACGGACGGTGTGCGGGCGCTGTTTTTGATATTCAAGTACGGTTTTCCGAAGTATTAAGAAAAAAAAGGGGACGGTTCTATTTTTTTAACCCGCGGTCGAGAACAAAAAAATAGAACCGTCCCCTTTTTTTTAAAAAAATAGAACCGTCCCCTTTGTTT
>JAQTZX010000165.1 GCA_028687525.1 Candidatus Omnitrophota bacterium | reverse complement strand
ATCTGACCCTGTCAGAAATTGGATCCCTCCTCCTGCAACACAAGGTACCCACCTCTAAAAGCATGGTATGGAGAAAACAAACGGTGGCCAAGATAATCAAGAATCCCTTCTACAAAGGCATAATTGCCTATTCAGGCGAAAAACACAAAGGCACGCACCTATCCATTGTTGATGAAGATCTCTGGGATAGAGCCAACCGAATGATTTCCGCAAAACTACCCGGGCATAAGTTCTCAAAAATATCTAAGGATTATGCTAATCGGCTTAAAGGAATCGTACGGTGCGGAAAATGTGGGAGCTATTTCGTCTCCACAATTGCCCACGGACATGGAGATAAACTCTTTTATTATTATGAGTGTAGCCGGGCGAGGCAAAAACTTGGGTGTGATGCCAAGCGGATATCCGCTACGGCATTTGATGAAGCGGTGATTGATTTCTTCAGACGGGCGTCCGAAGATCAGGATATTCTTATTAAATGCATGATAAGCGCGGTTAAAGACAGTACCGCAAAGCTGAACAGCTACGAAAAGGAAATCAAAGTAATTGAAAAGAAACTCAAGAAAGCCAAGAAGGCCGCGGAAGACCTGCTGAATCTTGCGATGGAACAAAAGATCCCGAAAGGCGTGACTTATACCGCGAAAATGACCGGCCTTGAAAAAGAGATCGCCGAATTAGAAACCAATCTGTCCAAAGTCGAAGCCCAAAGGCGGGCCGCTGATATGTCCGCCAACTCCAGCCAATACTTATATCAAACCCTGCAGTTTGCCATGAAATACATAGACGAATCCCCTGCTGATGCTCAGATCGGCTTATTGAAATCCATGATCAGGGTAATCGATATCCACGACGATCACGTGATGATGCGGCTATATGTTGGGGAACCTTCGCAGGAAATGGCCTGTCTTATAGACCCTGAAAAGCAAGGAACCCCGCCCGGTATCTCTACCGGACAGGGTTCGCCTGTGCGTCAACTATGGCGGAGAGGCAGGGATTTGAACCCTGGGACCGCCTTTCGGAAGTCACACGCTCTCCAGGCGTGCCGATTAAACCGCTCTCGCACCTCTCCAAATCTGTGTTATATCCTATTACATCTCAAAGATTCCGGCGGCAATCATAAGAAACGTGACAACCGCCATTTAAGTCTATTCCTTTATCAGTTTCTCCAGGTAATTTATGGGTACCGCGAAATTCAGGTTCTGGGCGAAGAGGAATGATGCTATGGTAGTTATACCTATCACTTCGCCGGATTCGTTGAGCACCGGGCCGCCGCTGGAGCCGGGGGAAACCGGAGCGCTCATTTGTATAAGCTTTATATTGCCCTGGGAGCGGACCGCGCTCACCAACCCGTTGGTCACGGTGCGTTCCAGTCCCCATGGATTGCCCAGTACAACGACAGCCTGCCCGTTCACAAGGTTATCCGAATTACCGATGGGCAGGACATTCAGTCCCTGCGCGTCGATCTTTATCAACGCTATATCAAACTCCGGGACGCCTTTCATAAAATCAACTTCCTTGAATACCTTCTCCCCTATCTTGACTTCCGCATGGTATGCCGATTCCAGCACATGAAAATTAGTGGCGATGACCCCGTCCGCGGATATCACGAATCCACTCCCTATTCCGATCACGTTGCCATGTTGATCCTTCGTTTTTATGGAAACAATGGCTTCGGAAGAACGCGAAGCGATATCGGATATGGAAAGAATCCTGGCGTCTTTTTTAGCTATCCCGGCAAGCTTTATATTCTTCAGCGCTTCAACCGGGTATTTTTTCAGGGACACGGTGCGCTTTGGTTTGGAAATCAGCTCGGCGATATCCTCCAAAAAAGCATTATCCTTAAGACGGTCATAGCGCTCCTTGTAATACACCTTGGTAAACACGAAGGCAGCGGCAAAAATTAAAGTCAGGATTATCCTGGTCGAACGTTTGAACTTTGAACCGCTCCAGAGCAGGATAATGCCGAACGGCGAAAAAAGAAAGAGCATGAGCATCACGAACCGTTTCCTCAAATACCATTTCACGGACTGCCGTTTCTCCTTCAAAAGATTCGAGAAAAAAACAAGCAGTGCCCACAGCCCGAAAAGCCCGGAATAAAAAGCAAAATTACCGAAGGCACCTCCCGTAAAAAGGAGCCGCCGGTTAAAAACCCAGCTCAACCAGAGAAAAATCACCAGCCCCAATATAAACGGATGGCCTTTAAGATTTACCCGAAACCAGCGAAAAACCTTTTTATAAGAAAGGCGGCTGAAACCTCTTCTAAAAACCCGGGAGTGGCGGACGAGAATGCTTTTATTTTTTTTAATAACCATGGATGAATAATGAACTCGGGAACTCCTCCGCCGAAAAAATAAAACGGTTAGACATAGACGGAAGTCGAACCCTATCCTTCGACTCGCTTCGCTCGCTCAGGACTTCGCAACTCTTTGAAATACCGCTACTTATAAAAATCTATCGCAAACGTGGCGTTGGATGGCAGATATCCATATATGCCCCAATCATTTCTTCCACTATTAAATCAATACCAGAGAACAAATCCTAACCCTTAGGCTTACGTTTTATCGTCAATAGAGCCTCGACATCTTTGAAAACCTTATTGGAATTAATGGTCAAACGAAGCCACTTGCCATCATGATATGTCGTTGCGGCATCATACTGTCTCCGAACAGGTGCGGATAACTCGCCCCGGATACCCTCCACCTTCGCTCGTTCCTCGGCACCAAATACTATGATAATTCTTAAATAACCTTTTTCCGGAATAAGCGTACAAAAGGATTTACTCTTTTTGTACCTTAATGACCATCCGTGTTTTTTTCCACCATATAGCCATTCCGGGATAAATATTCCCGGATATCTCCGCGCTATTGTTTTTGTTATGTGATTAAAGAAACCATAAGCCTCCGCCCCCATCCAAGTCTTCACTTTGGTAATACTGGGAGGCCCGACTGGCTCTACCATTCTAAGGCTTTTTTCATCCATTTCTTTCTCTCTTTATATTCTATTCGCACTTATCTTTGTGGTTCGCGTACACAATTACGCTATTTGTGTACTAAAAAACATTTCTTTAATTCTTCTACGACCTGTCGTTGATTTGTAAAACTTTTCTTTTTGCCTAGCTTCTTTAAGTGTTTCAAATGCTTCTGTATGAATTATATTATACGGCCGATATGACCGTGATGCTT
>JAQTZX010000164.1 GCA_028687525.1 Candidatus Omnitrophota bacterium | reverse complement strand
AGATTACGAACGGGCGATCGACATATTGAAACGTGCCGAAGAGATGTCTCCGGATGATCAGGATATACGTAATTCCCTGGAATTCGCTTCTTTCGAATACATGTCTGATTGTCTTAATAAGGGGATAACCGCTTTTCTTGCGGGAAATAAGCAGGAGGCTTTCTCTTTATTGCGTACGGCGCTTTCAATCCGCCCTGATTTTGCCTACACGCATTATACACTTGCTTATTTTTATTACACCGAAGAGATCTTTCCAGAGGCGGAAACGGAATTACGGGAGGCGATCAGGCTTAACCCCGAGTTTTCTTTTGCCTATAAACTGCTGGGGGATATTTATTTTAAAAGACAGGAATACGAAAAGGTGATCGGGATTTACCGGGATGCTCAAGCCCGTAATCCGGGGAACGCCGTGCTTGAAAATGACCTGGGTTTGGCGTTTATGCAGCTGGAGCGTTATGAGGAGGCAATTCCTCATTTGAAAGAGGCTCTTAGGCTTGATCCGGGTAATTTTAATATCCGCTACAGCCTGGCCAGCGTTTATCGTGACAGCAAGCGATATGATGAAGCAATTGATGAATATAACCGGTTACTTGCCGATAAGGGGGAATTTCCCAATGTCCATAATGACCTTGGTGATATATATGCCGTCAGGAACGAAAATGGAAAATCGGCAGAGGAATATGGGAAAGAGATTGAATACGCGCAGCGAAGGCTGAATTCTTATCCCCGGGACATAATCGCTTTGACTAATCTGGCGCGCGCTTATAACGGGTTGGGAAAGCCTTTGCAGGCGAAAGAGATGGTGGACAAGGCAATCGCTTTTAATCCCGAATTCCGGGAGGCGTACCTGGTTTTAGGCAAGATCTGCGAGAAAGAAGGGAAATTCGACGAGTCGCTGGCTGCGTTCGATAAAGCCAAAAAACTCTCCGTCGAGACTGCTTTTATCGACCGGGATATCGCCCGTGTAAAAAGCGAGATCCCGGGTGTGAAAACAGCGGTTATGCCGGATATTAAACCGCCGGATATTCTGTTTTTAAAGAACGGCAGGAAGATCCAGGGAAGGATTGTTTTGGATACCGGGGAGAAAGTTGTTTTGGACATGAGTATGGGAGGGCCTCGGACCGAAGTTACATTTTATCAAAATGAGATCAGCCATATCGTTAAGGGCGGATCATAAGTCAATTCCTTATGCGCTTATACGGGAAACGTTCAGTTACAGAAAGGTTGCACAAGAATCCCCGGAGTATAAAGAAAATTTATATTCAGGACGGGATGAACAGGCCTGATATCGCTCATCTCGGCCGCAGCAAAAATGTTTCGGTAGAAGTCATCAAACCGCAGAGGTTTAACCAGCTTGTCCAGGGCGGGGTGCATACGCAGGGAGTTATCGCGGAAATCGAGAATTTCCGTTATGAGGATCTCGATGAGATACTGGAACGCGAAGATAAACCGGTTGTGCTGTTTCTGGACCGGATCAATGATCCCCAGAATCTTGGTTCGATATTGAGAAGTTGTGCCTGTTTCGGCGGTTTTTGCGTGGTAGTCCCGAAATTTGAATCGGTTGAAGTGACTGAAGCGGTTTTGAAAGTAGCCTGCGGCGGCGAGAATTACGTGCCGGTTTGCCGGGTTGTTAATTTGAGCGTGGCCGTGCAAAAAGCGAAAAAAGAGGGGTATTGGATAGGGGCGGCAGTGGTAGAAGGGGGGCAAAATCCCCGGCAGTTGAAGCTAAACTTTCCATTTGGGCTGGTGGTGGGGTCTGAAGGCCGGGGAGTGCGCCCCGGGCTGGTAAAGGACCTGGATTACCGGTTTACCCTGCCTATGCAGGGGGCGGAGTTATCTTTTAATGTGGCTGTGGCGGTGAGTATATTTTGTTATGAGATCGTAAACCAGAGGCAATAAGGCGGGGACTCAAAGAACGGTTGCTATGAAAAATAAAAAACAGAAAATCGAAACCGGGGATATTATAAATTTTTTGGCGGAGGCCGGACAGCTTAAACGCGTAAAACGCAGCGGTTGGTGGGTTGTGGGGGTTAAGGATGCGGAAAGCGTGGCCGAACATTGCTTCCGCTGCGCGGTGATCGGTTATATGCTGGCTAAAATGGAAAAAGCCGACCCGTATAAAGTGTTGTTCATGACTCTTTTTAATGATATACACGAGGCACGTATTAACGATCTTCATAAAATTGGGCACCGCTATATAGACTTTAAAGAAGCGGAAAAGAAAGTTTTTGATGAACAAGTAAAACTTTTGCCGTTGATAATACGTGCTGAATTCAGCGCTCTGCGTAAAGAATACGATGCTCAGAGGACGCGGGAAGCTGTCGTGGCCCGGGATGCCGATATCCTGGAGTGTATTCTGCAGGCTAAAGAGTACCATGAATTCGGTTACGAACAGGCGGGAAGTTTCATGCGCGCAGGAACGAAATTCCTTAAAACCCGGAGTGCCCGGGAATTATTCAAAAGAATGAAACGCTGGGATCATAAAAAATGGTGGATACACCTGACTAAGTTTGAACGGTAGAGACGAAAATTACGGAGGGTAGAAAAATGCATAGTATGGTTCTCTTGCGGCATGGTGAGAGTGTGTGGAATAAAGAAAACAGGTTCACGGGCTGGACCGATGTCGATTTATCGGATAAAGGCAGGGAAGAGGCTTTTAAAGCCGGGGATGTCCTGAAAAAAGAGGGGTTTGTGTTTGATCTGGCATATACTTCAGTGTTGAAGAGAGCGATACGCACTTTATGGAGCGTTTTGGACCGCATGGACTTGATGTGGATCCCGGTATATAATTCCTGGCGTTTGAACGAAAGGCACTATGGAGCGCTTCAGGGGTTGAATAAATCGGAAATGGCCCGGAAATATGGCGAAGATCAGGTGCTTGTCTGGCGCAGGAGTTATGACATACGTCCGCCGGATCTGGAACAGTCCGATGAGCGTTTTCCCGGCAGAGATCCGCGGTATAAAGATCTTGATCAAAAAGATATCCCGGCTGCCGAGTGTCTCAAAGATACCGTGTCCCGGTTCCTGCCGTATTGGCGCGAAACCATAGCTCCCGTGGTTAAAAATGGAAAGAGAGTGATTATCGCGGCTCATGGCAATAGTCTCCGGGCGCTGGTGAAGTATCTGGATAATGTCTCGAATGAAGAAATTGTGCATTTGAATATTCCTACCGGCATACCGCTTGTTTATGAACTGGACAAGGACTTGAAA
>JAQTZX010000017.1 GCA_028687525.1 Candidatus Omnitrophota bacterium | reverse complement strand
TGCCGTCTTTATCGTACACATTAGCCAGGACTTCTTTATTGACGGTGGCCTGGATACTGCCGGAATTCGTCACATCAAGCGTAACTTCACTGCCGCTTATGAGATTGACCGTGCCGAGGTTCGCGTTGATAACGCCTTCATTGCTCACCGAGCCGCCCAGGAAAGTAACGCCGGAGGCGTTCTGGCTGGTAATGATCCCGGAATTGACGATCGAGCCCATGTCCGCGCCGTCGCTGTTAAACGTGTATTTACCCGACAGGAAATCGTCTATGGACATGCGCAAAGTGGAAACCACCAGCCCCCCGACATTGACCGAGGCGCCGGCTCCGAAAAGAATACCGCTGGGATTAAGCAGGAAAACATTGCAGTTGCCGTTCAAAGCGCCCTGGATATTCGAGATGGCGCCGCTGACGTCATTATGCAGGATGACCGCGCTTGTGCTGTCGGCAAGGTTGGTAACGCTGTTTTCCGCGCCGATATTAAACCCGCCCCGCCAGTCGATCCAGGTCTTATCGGACGCTCCGGCATTGACGGTCATATCCTTGCCGTCGGAGGTGATCGTGGGGTTGCCTGCCTGTACCGCAGGGTCTAAGGGAAGGTCCCCCCCTAATACCGCGAAAGTGGGAAAGGTTGCGTAAAGAAAAAAGAATGACGCTAAGAACACATACAGATTGAACCTTTTTCCGCGCATATTGGACCGTTCAACTCTCATATTCTTCATCCCCATATAATTTATCCTTTTTATTGTATTAGACCGCGAAAGACACCGGCATGACAACCGGTTACCATCCGTATTGCAACCCGAAGTGGACCGTGCTGTTCGAACCGTCGCTGGGGTCTTCATTACCCAGGGGGAAACCTACATCGATCTTGCCGCGTAAGTGGTCGTAAAAATCGATCCGGAATCCAAAACCAGCGCCGATAAGATACTTGTCCTCGACCTCCCCCGCGCGGTGCTTGTTAAGATATCCTTTGCCGGCGTCAATGAACCCTACCAGCTGGATCGCGTCAAGAAGAGAAGTGCGTTTTTTATCAAACGGGACTTTTAAAACGGCAGGCAGTAAAAACATCGGGGCGCGCAATTCCACGGTATTGATCCACCCGTAATCGGCAAGGTATTCGGCTTCGGGAAAACCTCTGACGGTATCCGCGCCGCCCAAAACCATCTGCGCGGAATTCACCAAGGCATCAGTCGTGTACTGCCCCTTGAATGAATTGATAAGCATGACCGAAGCGGGTAAACGGGTGATCCTGGTAACGGAACCGGTATATTTCTGGAACTCGCCGCCCGCGTCCATGCGGCTGGCGTTCACATCATACTTTTCCATCGCGCCCAGTATTCCGGGAATGCCCGCGTGCACTTCCGTGCTGAAACTTCCGCGGCCCAGATTATCGGTCTCTTCGAAGTTAATGCCGACTTTGGCCACCCGAAGTTCATCTTTGCTGGTTTTATTGCCCAGGATTTTATTGGTAACGCTGATGGAATCGAATCCGGCGGTAAGATTGCTTGTCAATGCCATGCTGGTATTGGTGGCTTCGTCTATAAATTCCTTATCCAGCCAGGGGTGGCTTAAATATAAACCCCAGACATGGGCGCGGCCTTCGGGAGTCAATACCGCAAACTGGCCGCCGATATCCGCGCGGGAATACGCGGCATATACTCCAAGACGCGTATTGTAACGGGAAACGGCCATATCATACGCCGCGCTCCCGCTGTACACGTCATTCTGATTATTGGAGTTGAACTTGACCGCCAGCATATCATCATTGCCCAAAAGGTTGTTGTTGACATATCCCAGGCCCCAGCGTTTCTTATCCGTGTATTTGCTCCCGCGGTTGTTAAATTCGGTGAAGAAATGCTGGGGAGACTTTTCTTTATCCACTTTCACCAGTAGATTCGATGTCTCTGGAGTGGCTCCGGGAGAGAGAACCGCGCGCATCGTACGGTCCGTCTGTTTATTGATACGGTGCAGATTAACCTCCAACTTTTTGGAATCCAGTATCTGCCCCTTCTCCACCAGGAATTTATTCCGGATGGTTTCCACCTTACCGTATTTAGGCGCTTCAACCTGGATATCCCCTATGCGCCCTTCTACAACCTTGAATTCCACGGTATTATCGGTTATTTCCTGTTCGGGGACATATGTCAAAGACGTAATATAACCCTTTTTACGGTACAGTCCGGTTATCTCATCGGCGGCTTTCTGTAAATCGGTCATACTGATTTCTTTATCCCTGTATTTATCCAAAACCGGTTCAAAATCTTTGGCGGTAAATAAATTCGCTCCTTTTATCACAAACCGCTTGACCAGTGTTTTAGGTTCCACCGGGGTAAATGCGGTTTTTATTTCCTTAGGGGCGACTTCAAGAAGTTTATCCAGGATCTTTCTCTGCTGTTCAATAAGGGCCGCCTGTTCGGAGACGGTCTTCTCAAGACTGCCGACCTTTTCTTTAAGGACACTTAATTCTTCCTGTACCCCCAATGGACGCTTATCCGTTTCAGCGCTCTCCTGGGCAAAAACCCCTTTTATATTTATTAAAGCGGCCGATAAGATCACCGGGAATACAACCGCTGAAATACTCTTGCGGATGAACACCCCTTCTCTTTTTATTCTTGCCGTCATGCTGTTCCCTCTTATATATATGATACCGGTTTATTGCGCGGTTTCTTTCTGCTGTTTCTCCAACTCTTTCGCTTTTTTTGCGGCTTCTTTTTTGATGGCAGCCGCTTCCTTCTGCGCTTCCGCGGCGGCTTTCTTTTCGGCGAGTTTTTGTTCACGCTCTTTCTGAATCCGGGCCTTCTTTTCTATGTCCGCCTGTTTCTGCGCTTCCGCGGCGGCTTTCTTCTCCGCAATTTTTTGTTCACGCTCTCTCTGAAGTTGAACCTTTTTTTCTATATCCATCTGCTTCTGTGTTTCCGCGGCAGACTTCTTCTCTGCCTCTTTCTGTTCACGCTCCTGCTGAAGCCGGGCTTTTTCGGCGGCGGCTCTTTCCTGCTTAACTCTTTCAGCGGCCTGCTTTTCCGCTCTCTGCGCGTCTATCGCGGCTTGTTTCTCCGCTTTCTGCTTCTCAAGAACAGCCTGCTTTTCCGCAAATGCCTGTTCCCGCTCTCTCTGAAGCTGGGTCTTCTTTTCCAAATCCGCCTGTTTCTGCGCTTCCGCGGCGGCCTTCTCCTCTGCCGCTTTCTGTTCGGCTATAACAGATTTAACTTCATTTTTCTTCTTTATTATATCTTGTTTCTCAGCCGGATCCCGGGTAATATCATACGCGTAATTATAGACAGCCATCGCGTCCTCATATTGACCGGCATCCGTCAACTGCTGGGCCTGGGACAGTATTTCTTGCAGAGACTGGGGGATAACGGTAATATAATCACTGGATTCTTTTTTTTGTTGCCCGGCCTCACCGGCACATGTTTCATTCTGGGCTATGGAAAAAACTACGGGGTACGCGGAATAGGAACCGGATGCGAAAAGAAACATCAGGCAGACGTGAAGAAGTCTATTGAACGGGGATCTTTTAAAGCTGTGGCTGGTTTTTTTCTCGAGCAACTCTTCCACCTTTGTTGTTCTACAAGTTGTTTGATACGAAAGTCTTTCTTTTTTAACATAATGTGTATTTGTTGTTAAGATTTTTTTAAAATTTTTTTCAAAAAAAGAAAATGGTTCAAAAGAAAGGGGACGGTTCTATTTTTTTCTGGAAAAATAGAACCGTCCCCTTTCTTTAATTCCTCGTCGGTTTGCGCAGTTGGTACTCGACGTAACCGGCTAATACCTCCTGGATCTTTACCGGCGGCTGAACCACGAAATAATGACTCATAATGGCATGACCTATCTCATGGCCGATTATTCCCCGCCGGAAATTCTCGGCGGAGGTATAAATGGTGTTTAGCTCATAAACATAAAAAGACTTCACTTCGCCCGGGTCTCTATCAAAAAGCCTCCGGTATATACCTGCCAACTGGGACTGGTTCGCGCAAACTTTGATACTCCCCTGATAACTGTATAACTGCATATCCAGTATGCCGCAAACACGGGTAAAAAGAGTGTCCAACGCCTCTGCCAGGCCGGACCCCTGGCCGGAAGACGGATCCCCGCCGGCCAGCACTTTTTCTCCGGCACCGATATCCAGTTGCCCGGACAAAGACAAAGGATCAAGCTGGGGAGCATAGTAAACGGTAAAATACCTGCCTTCGATCTTCCTGGATGCGCCGAACCCATCCTCCACAACAGCGGAGGCAATCACGGAAGCATTAAGAAAAATAACCGCCGCGGTCACGGCAAAATAAAAGGCTTTATTAACGGCAAACTTGGGCATCAGGTCTTAAAATGATAAACGCGCTTGTTCAATTCTTCGACTAACTGCTTGCATTCTTTTAAGGCCTGCCGTTTCTCCGGAGGAAATTCTTCCTCCGGCATGCCCTTAAGCTTTTCTTTCAATAATTCGGTGCTGTTTTTGAGCTTATGTAATTCCTGCCGCGTGCCGCGGATCATATTGTTCATGATATCGGCCACATCATGCAGTTGGTCGCGCCGGCGTATATTGAACTCCGAAGAAAAATCCCCGCCTCCCAAAACCTCCAGAACCCCCTTGAAACGGAAAAGCGGCCCGGATATCTTATGCGAAACAAGCATCGCCAGAACAGCCGCGGCCGCGCCTATCATCAACGTAACGATTATCACGGTCGGCAAAAGAAAAGGCAGTATGGAGTCGGCGGTGGTGCGCGCCACCACGCGGGAATTATGGATTACCACGGTGGTGGACTGCGCCGCTAACAGGTAAAGCACGGTTATGGTAATCAGCCCCCCCAGGAAAACCAGGATGCCGAACCGCAAAATAAACCCGGCCTGGAATTTTTTATCGATCATATAGTTGCGGCGGTTACACCTGCTGTTCTTCATTTCCCCCCCCTATCCTGGGGAACCAATCCCCCAAATATTTTTATATCAGCGTTCTTGCGCAGGCTTATCAACCACTCGGACATCGTCTGATTCTCTTTCTGCTTGGTTAACTGCCATTTTATCGGCTGATACATCTGGTCATACGGCTTATCGGTCTTGCCCTCTTTGAACATCGCCTCATAGGCCTCTTTCACTTCCTTGTCGCCGACAAACGCGGAGCCGGCTATTTCATTGCTTTTCCGGTCCAGGGCGAGCTTCACAAGAGACTGCTCCCAGAATCTTTCTATCATTTTGAGAAAGCTTTCATCCTTATCCATGCCCTTCTTCTGGGCGTCCTGCAGTATCAACTTGCGGTTGATCAGGGTATTAAGGAATTCCCCGCGGGATTCAACGGTATCGTTATGGATGTACGGAGAAGCCTTAAACTCCTCCTCGAATTCCGCCTCGGAGATCTCATAATTATTGATCCTGGCCAGAGGCTTTCCTCCCGACGGCCTGCCCATGCACCCCGCAACGAATAAACCGGTTAATAGAATAACGGCATATTTTTTCATGGTAGAGACTCCTTTCTCCAATAAGGAAAACAATCATTTCCATCTATTATTCTAAAGTATCCCCTTAAAATAGCAAGCAATAACTTGGGATGCTATTCAAGAATATTTCGAAAGAAATCTAACAGGGGGCTGAAAAGCCCTTTTAAGCAGTCTGATCAAAAAGCCTGCCGGCCGGCAGGCAGGTCCAGGATGCAAGGCCCCTGTAGCAGGGGCTAAAAAGTCTTAGTATAAAAAAGTGACAGTCACGAATTCCGTGCGGTAGGTAAAAAGTGACAGTCACGAAATTCGTGACTGTCACTTTTCACGAAATTCGTGACTGTCACTTTTTATTGCACGGTGATTCTTCTTCCAGCATACGGTGGTATTCCTGCAGGGATATCGGTTCGTTTTGTTTATTCTTCGCCGATTCGATACCCTCTACGGTCGCGTAAGCTGCGGCCATGGTCGTTACATAGGGGATTTTATACTGGATGGCAAGCATGCGGATATAACTGTCGTCGTGGACGCTCATTCTCCCGATGGGCGTGTTGATGATCAGGTTTATCCGTCCGTTCTTGATGGCATCCGCTATGTTAGGCCTGCCCTCGTGCAGTTTCCTGATAAATTCCGAATCGACCCCTTTGTCTTTCAGGAAACGATGGGTGTTTTCCGTCGCCATGATCCTGAACCCCAAACGGGAGAGCCTTTCGGCAATCGGCAGGAGCTCCGGCTTGGCCTTGTCGGTCACGGTAATCAACACGTTCCCCGCCGAAGGAAGCTTGGTACCGGCGGATTCCTGGGCCTTGAAAAACGCGAGTCCGAAATTCCAGCCGATCCCCATAACTTCTCCCGTCGCGCGCATTTCCGGCCCGAGCACCGGATCGACTTCGGGGAACATATTGAACGGAAACACCGCCTCCTTCACGGAAATATACGGAAGCTTGCGCTGCCTGATCTCGGGGAAATCCTTCAGTTTTTTTCCAAGCATCAGAAGGGTGGCGATCCGCGCCAGGGGAATGCCGATGGTTTTCGAAACCAGCGGGACCGTACGGGAGGCGCGCGGGTTCGCCTCGAGTATATACACTTCGTCCCCGCAGATGGCGAACTGTATATTAATGAACCCCACCACCTTCAATTCCCGGGCGATTTTATCCGTCCAGGCGTTGATCGTTTCCAGATGCCCGTTCTTTATGGTGCGCGGAGGAATAGTACAGGCGGAATCCCCGGAATGGATGCCCGCATGCTCGATATGCTCCATGACCGCCGCCACAAAAGTCGCATCCCCGTCGCAAAGCGCGTCCACCTCGCATTCCACGGCATTGTCCAGGAAACGATCGATAAGCATCGGGTATTCCGGGCTCACCTGTATCGCCTCTTTCGCGTATTTCAAAAGCATCTTCTCATCGTAAATCACCTCCATCCCCCGCCCGCCGAGGACGAACGATGGCCTGACCATTACCGGATAGCCGACGCGATTCGCGATCGCGGATGCCTCATCCGGGGAGAACGCCGTCCCCCCCTCGGTCTGGCGGATGCCTAATTCGGCCATTTTCCGCCTGAAAAGTTCCCGGTCCTCGGCAAAAGCGATGCTTTTCGTGCTCGTGCCGAGTATCTTCACGCCGTTCTCCTCCAGTTCCGCGGCAATGTTCAACGGCGTCTGCCCGCCGAACTGGACGATCGCCCCCTCCGGCCTCTCTTTTTCCCACACGGCCAGGACATCTTCGACCGTCAACGGTTCGAAATAAAGCCTGTCGGAGGTATCGTAATCGGTGGATACGGTCTCGGGATTGCAGTTAATCATGATCGAATCGACGCCTTCATCGCGCAGGGCGAAGGCCGCGTGCACGCAGGTATAATCGAATTCAATGCCCTGGCCTATGCGGTTGGGCCCCCCGCCAAGGATAAGCACCTTCCTTTTCCCGGAAACATCAACCAAATCTTTACCCGGGGTATACGTGGAATAATAATACGCGGCGTTTTCCACGCCGCTGACCGGAACGGGCTCGAATCGCGCATTGCCGGCCGTCTTTTTCCTGCGGAGGCGCACGTCGGACTCTTTCACCGCGAATATCTTCGCCAGGTACCTGTCGGAAAACCCCCAGGATTTCGCCTGCCGCAAATCGTCGTCGGAAAGCCCCGCCCAGCCGATGGAAAGCATCCGCGATTCGAAATCGACCATCTCCTTCATCTCTGCGATAAACTGCCTGCCGATAAACGTAATATTATGCAGTTCATCTACACCCATGCCTTTACGCAGCGCTTCATACATGATAAAGACACGTTCGCTGGAAGGGAATGCAAGCCGCGTTTTCAGCTCATCGAGCGTGAGACTGTTGAAATCCCCGGCAAATCCCAATCCGTACCTGCCGATCTCAAGAGAACGGATGGCTTTCTGAAACGCCTCCTTGAAAGACCCGGCGATACTCATAACCTCGCCCGTCGCCTTCATCTGCGTGCCGAGTATGTCTTTCGCCTGGGGGAACTTCTCGAACGCCCAGCGGGCGAATTTGATCACCACATACTTTCCCGACGGATCGTATTTGTCCAGAGTCTTTTTCCTCCAATAGGGAATTTCGGCAAGATCAAGGCCCGCCGCTAACTTCGTGGAAATACGGGCGATGGGAAAACCCGTGGCCTTGGAAGCGAGCGCCGAGGAACGCGACGTGCGCGGGTTGATTTCTATGACAACCAGGCGGTCGTCCGCGGGATTATGCGCGAACTGTATGTTCGTGCCTCCCACAACCCCGATGGCATCCACTATCCGGTAAGACAATTCCTGCATCTTCTTTTGCAGCGGCAACGGCACGGAAAGCATCGGCGCGACACAGAAGCTGTCCCCCGTATGCACTCCCATCGCGTCGATATTTTCGATGAAACAAACGGTGATCTTACGGTCCTTCTCGTCGCGAACGACCTCCAGTTCCAGCTCTTCCCACCCGACGACCGCCTCCTCGATGAGAATCTGATGTATAATACTAAGATTCAACCCCCTGTTGGCGTAAAAGTGCAGGTCTTCGGTATTATACGCGATACCGCCGCCCGTGCCTCCCAGCGTGTAGGCCGGCCGTATCACCACAGGAAACCCCAGTTCACGGGCGACGTCCGCCGCCTCTTCCACCGTATGACAGGTTTTCGACCGCGGCACGGGTATGCCCAGCTTTTTCATGGTATCTTTGAACGCCTCGCGGTCCTCTCCGCGCTCGATAGCATCCGCTTTTACTCCGATGATCCTGACGCCGTATTTATCCAGTACGCCGGCCTTGTGCAGAGCCGAAGCCAGGTTCAAACCCGTCTGCCCGCCCAGGTTCGGCAGTAGCGCGTCCGGTTTTTCCTTCATGATAATCGCGGTCAGGCTCTCCACCGTCAACGGCTCGATGTAAGTGCAGTCGGCCATGCCGGGATCGGTCATGATAGTCGCGGGGTTGGAATTGACCAATACGATCCTATACCCCTCCTCGCGCAGAGCCTTACAGGCCTGCGTGCCCGAATAATCGAATTCACACGCCTGGCCGATAATGATCGGCCCGGAACCAATGATCAGAATTTTATCGATGTCTTTTCTTCCCGGCATATTAGCTCTCCCGCTTCAAATCCGCAATTTTTTAAACCCCCGCATCCGCCGCTCCCTTGCGCCGCGATTTCACCGGGGAGACGGACGTCCGGGGACAATTCCCCGTCCAGCAATACAAACAAAGTTTTTCCCTGGGCAGTCCGATCGCCGCGACCATGTCGTCTATGGTCTGAAACCTCAATGTAGTCAGATTAAGATCCTTGGCGATCCAGTCAACCATCTTTTTATATTTAGAACTCGTGTGGTCGATATATCCGGACACATCCTCGATATCGCCGCCTTCCAGGGCCTTTATCGCGCGCCTGGCCGCGAGCTCGCGGATGCTCCGTGTCGAAAGACAAAACTTGCAGGGGTACATCAAAGGCGGGCAGGCCGGACGCACGTGCACTTCCTTGGCTCCGCAATCCCATAATTTATTGACCGTGAAATTCTTGAGCTGTGTGCCCCTGACTATTGAATCTTCGCATACCACGATCCGGTTACCCTCGATTATTTCCTTGATGGGAAGCAGCTTCATCGAAGCGATCAGGTCGCGAAGCTCCTGCGTCGGCGGAGTATAACTTCTGCCGTAACCGGGCGTGTATTTGACCAGCGGACGCTTATACGGCTTTTTCGATTCGATAGCATATCCTATGGCGTGAGCAATGCCCGAATCCGGCACGCCCGAAACGACATCGACTTCGATATCCTTGTCGCGCATAGCCAGGAACCTGCCGCACCGTTCCCTGACCACCTCCACGTTTATCCCCTCATAACTCGAAGCGGGAAAACCGGCATATATCCACAGGAATGCGCAGATCTGGCTGTTGCCGCCGTTGCCGGGCCTGCGCTGTACCGGGCCCGTCTTATCAAGCAAAATGATCTCTCCCGGCAAAAGGTATTTCTCCACGGAAAATCCCATACTAAGGAAAGCGTTCGTTTCCGAGGCCACCGCCCAGGAACCGGCTTTCTTTCCCAGGACAAGCGGGGTGTATCCCCATCTGTCGCGCGCCGCATAAATCCCGTCTTTATTCAGCAGCAAAAGCGAACAAGAGCCTTCTATTTTCTCAAACATCTTCTCTATCCCGTCTACGATATCCTTACCGCAGTTTATAAGTTTCGCAATCAGCTCCGTGGAATTCACAGGCCCTCTGGTCATCTCGCTGAACGAAACGCCTTCATCCAGCAATTCCCGTATCAGCTTATCCTTATTATCTATAAGGCCGACCGTGACAATGCAAAACGGCCCGAATCTGGAATTCAGATATATGGGCTGCTCGTTGGAATCGCTGATGACCCCGATACCCTTGTTGCCGCGCATATGCTTATAGTAATCGTAGAACTTCGACTTGAACTGACTCTGCGAAATGTTATGGATATGCCTGCTGAACTCCCCGTCCAGTATCGCCATGCCGCCGAACTCGGTACCAAGATGGGTGTGATAATCCGTGCCGTAAAATAAAACCTGCGCGCAATCGCTCCCGGAACTAACCCCGAATATCCCGCTCATAATAACCCCCTTTTGTCTTGATACGCCGATACCGGCCGGATCAGAATGTTTCGAGAAAACCACGTGTCGAAAGATTCGGTTCACTGGTCACATTCACTCCCAACCGGCGCAGCCCGGCGGCGTCTCCCGGAGAAGGAATATGCGTCATATGAAATGCGCAGCCGGACAACTCCTTCAGTTTTTCCATGGCCGATTGGGCTGACGGATTATGGGCCGCGCTGATGCTCAAACTGATAAGGGTCTCTTCCACATCCAAGCTCGGAGATTTCATGTTCAGAATGTTTTTTTTAAGGCTCGATATGGACTCTATGACTCCGGGAGACAGTATGTGTATGCGGTCGGGAATCCCCGCCAAATCTTTAACGACATTAAGGATAAGACTTGAAGCCGCGTGCAACAGCGGAGAGTTTTTTCCAGTGAGGATCTTTCCGCTTTTAAGCTCGAGCGCAGCGCCGCAGAAAATACCTTGATTGCCCTTACCGCTTTTCTGCCGGGCTTTTTCGGCGGCCTGCCGGGCCGCTTCAACCACGCGCCGATCTTCCGTCCGGACTCCCACCTCTCCCATCAGAAACGCCGCCCTATCCACCGTATCCTTGTCCACCAGTCCCATTATATACTCGCAGGAATACCGGAAGTAGCGGGATATGATTTCCTGACGGGCGGCATCCTGCACAACTTCATCATCGATGATCCCGAAACCGGCGCGGTTCACGCCCATGTCCGTGGGCGACTTGTACACGGCGTCCGTCCCCGTTATCTTCTCCAGTATCCGTTTCAATACCGGAAAAGCCTCCACGTCACGGTTATAATTGATGGCCGTCAAGCCGTAGGCGTCAAGATGGAAAGGATCGATCATATTAAAGTCTTTGATATCCGCGGTCGCCGCCTCATAGGCGATATTCACCGGATGCTTGAAAGGAATGCTCCATATCGGGAACGTCTCGAATTTCGCGTATCCGGACTCTATCCCCCTGCGATGGTCATGGTAAAGCTGCGAGAGACAGGTAGCGAGTTTCCCGCTTCCCGGGCCGGGGCCGGTCACAATCACCAGCTTATTCCTCGTCTCGATATACGCATTCGCCCCGTACCCTTTGTCACTGACGATCATATCCACGTTGGTCGGATACCCTTCCGTGGGGCCGTGGGTGTAGACTTTAACCCCCTGCCGCTCGAGTTTATTCTTGAAAATATTCGCCGCCGGCTGGTTGGTGAAACGGGTGATTACCACCGCCGTCACCTTGATCTTCCAGTCCCTGAGGTCGTCGATAAGCTTGAGGACATCGGCATCGTAGGTAATGCCGAAATCCGCCCTGACTTTGCGGCGTTCGATGTCGCCGGCGAAAATACACAGAATTATATCCGCCTTATCGCTCAGTTCCGAAAGAAGCCTCATCTTGATGTTGGGATCGAACCCGGGCAGTACCCGCGCGGCGTGATAATCGTAAATCAGCTTCCCGCCGAATTCCAGGTACAGTTTATTGCGGAACTTACCGACCCTCTCGATAATGGCGGACTTCTGCTGGCTTAGATATTTCTCGCTGTCAAAACCCGTTTTTCCCGGCATGTACGCTTCCTTTCGCAAAAATCCATCTGTGGGCGGCAGGCACAATCCCGGATTCCGGTCCCGGAGAAGCCGCCCGTAAAAATATTCTTACCAGAACTTTTTGAAGAAAAAAAATGGACGTCAAGAAATGCCTGATTGTTAGGCGGCAATTCACAAAAAAACAGACAACTCTTTGCTTTAAGAGTTGTCTAAATTCGCGCGCAAAAACTGAAATATCTTCTCAACGACGGATCCATTGCCTTACGCCTTTATACACGTTATTCTTCGGTAATAATTACGGTTCCTATTATATCCGCTTTAAACGCGCAGGTCAAGGACGAAAAACATAGGAGCCATTTTTTAAAAAAATCTATGAGCTGTTATGTATGTTGTGCCCCCGTAATTTAACGAATATCCCCCGCCCGGATATAGTCTGTAAAATGCGGCGTCATGGTACGGCCGGTAAGGCGCGCTGTTCTTAATCCTGCCCGTCCGGAAAACCCAGGCAAAGCAAATCCTTCGGTATCCACCGGGGTATCTTTTATCTATACATTTAGTACAACCAAATGTCGACCAAAATAATTCGATAGTAGAGCAAAAACCTCATTCCTTAACCTTGATGATAAGCTTGCGGCCTTCTATGCGGGAAGATACCTGCGGGGGATTTTGTGAATTCTTTTGGTACAGGTCTTTGATCAAATCTATGAGCTGTTGAATATCGTTACGGGTAAGCCAGCGCTTGAGATACGGCTTGATCAAGAAATTGACTTCATCACTGCCCAGAAGAGTAACACCCTCAACAACTATATCCTTAATATACGACTTTTCTCCGCTCTCTATCCTCTTTTCCAGCCGCGCGGATTTTTCCAGGTCTTCCAGGCTCTTTTGGATCTGCGAAGCGGTCTGCGCGGAAGACTGGGCAAAAGAAACGGTTAACGAGGTAAACAGGAACAAACAGATAAGACATATAATAATATAGGAAAGGAACTTTTCCATTTTTTACCTCTCTTGTTCCGGAGCCGGTTAAAATCACTGTGATTTTACCAGACTAAACCGGTGATTACAAGCAAAAAAAGGGGACGGTTCATTTTTCCGGTATCGATTCCGGGGAAAAATAGAACCGTCCCCAGTAGTGTCCCAACATTACTCAAATAATACTAATTGGTTATGATTATCGTTTTTTTGCACAGCACAATCTGTATTGTTTAATAGACGGGGAAGAGATATTTTTTCAAAA
>JAQTZX010000163.1 GCA_028687525.1 Candidatus Omnitrophota bacterium | reverse complement strand
TGCCGATAAGATAAAGGCGGACTGGAGATCGAAGCAACTGCAGCTGCAGGAAGCGGAGAATCTTATCAAGATTCTGCCGAATCCCCGGAAGGCTATCGAAGAAATAGAAAAAAAATTTTCCGACCTTTCGGATGTGGGCGTGACCAAGCGGCAGATCCCCCTTATGATACAACTGCTTGGTAAATCCACCGCGGAGAATAATATAAAGGTGTTTTCCATTAAGCCCCGGGAAGACATAAAATCCACCGCGGATAATCTGCCCGCGGGTGTAAGCAAGGCGTATATAGAGATGGAAATGACCTGTACGTATAAGGTTTTCGGCGAATATATAAAGGTTTTACCCGGTTTGCAGCCCGGGTTCAATATTGAAAGCGTGGAGATGCAGAAGGCACCGGAGAACGAGGACTTGAAGTCCCCGGTTAAATCTCATCAGGAGGCCAAGAACGGGGAGTTAAAGGAACCGGCCCTGTTGATCCGGTTGATCGTGAGCACATATATGGTGTGGGAACTTTAGTCCGCGGGTTGGAGTTTAAGTTTCATAAGGGGATGTTTTGTGATCCGGGAACTGTGAACGTTGGCGGTATTGAGGGACGGTATGCCGATTAGTAAGGACCAGAAACAGTTAGCCATTGTAGGTGTTCTGCTGGTGGTCATGGTTATGGTGTTCATGAATAACATGAAACCCCGGAAGAAAAAAAATATTCCTGTGCCTCCCGCGCCGTCTGCGGAGGCCGATCCGCCGGTAAGCCTGCCCGCGGCCCAGGCTAAAACGGACAGCAAAAAATCGGAAACCGGGCAGAAAAAACGCGCCGACTCGCTTGGGTGGGGCAGGGATCCGTTCCTGCCTTATGAGGCGCAGAAAACCGAAGAAACGGGGTTTATCCTCAAAGGAGTTTCTCTCGGCAAAGGGAAAAAAGGATATGCGCTCATCAATGACGAGATCGTCAAATCCGGCGATACTTTTACCGGGCATGAAGTAGTCACGGTCGAGAAAGATAAGGTCCTGCTTAGAAAATCCGGGCAGAGTTTTTATATAGTTTTCCCGGATGAAGAATAAAACAATGGAATTTACGCGTTCACGATCCGGCAGTCTGTTAATCTAAAGAGGTGCGCATGAAAAAAAGCATTCGATGGTTTATTTTTATTATGTCGGCATGTATGTTCCTGTCCCGCGGTCATGTTTGCGCCCAGGATGCGGAGAAGCAGATTATCGAATACCTGGCGTTCCGCGAGACGGACATCAAGGATATTCTGCGCCAGCTCGCGAAGCAATACAACCTGAACATCGTTTTCTCCGAGCAGGTCAGGGGGCTGGTGACGGTCGAGTTGAACAATGTCAGCATTGAGCAGGCCATGGACGCGGTGATTACCGTGAACGGTTTTGTTTACAATAAAAAAGAGAACGTGTATAAAGTTACCACCCAGGAAGAGGCCGGGCGCGAAGGCAAGCAGACAAAACTTTTCAAGCTTAATAACGCGGACTCCGCAAGACTCAAGGAGACGTTGTCGAAAATACTGTCATCCGACGGTTCCTGCGAGGCCGACGGCCGTTCCAACTCGCTTTTGGTTACCGATTCGGCGGCCGTGATCAATAAAATAGAGAATATGATGCCGTCGCTTGACGAAATAACTCCCCAGGTGTTGATTGAGGCGAAATTTATCGAAACGTCGCTTACCAATACCGAGACCCTGGGTATTGACTGGACCACTACGATAAGCGCCTCCGGGGCATCAAGGCCGACCGCATTTCCGTTCGATGCTCTCAAGGGCGGTTCACTCGAGAAATATCTCCCCCAGGACGCGCCCTCATCGTCCGAATCCACCAGCGGTTCGACGGGTACGGGCAACGGCATGACCACCACCACCGTTTCCGATTTTCCCACGTCATACCCGTATTCTTTCCCCTATGCGACGAAAGATAGCTTTACGTTTGGGACGCTTGATTTTACCGGCCTCAAGGCGGTATTCGATTGTTTGAAAAAACGCAGCAACACCAAGCTGGTGGCCAATCCGCGGGTGGTCACCTTGAACAGCCAAGAAGCGACCATAAACGTCGGAAAGGTGTTGTCTCTCCCAAAATATGAGAGGAACGATACTACCGGGAACATGGAAATTTCCGGATGGGAGTCTATGCCGGTAGGGGTAACGCTTGTGGTTACTCCCCAGATAAGCCCCGACGGGCATATCCGGTTGAAATTAAGGCCCGAAGTGAGCAGTCTCACCGGTTATGCCTCGACCCGTGACGGCGTTAATGAGGGGCCGATTACTTCTTCGAGAAAGGTGTCCACGGAAGTGCAGATTTTAGACGGCGAAACCGTTGTCATCGGGGGATTGGTAAAAGAAGAATCTTTGTCGCTGGTGAAAAAGGTGCCTTTATTGGGGGATATTCCCGTGCTGGGATATTTGTTTAAAACCAAGCAGGAAGGGTCTACCGGGAGCCCGAATGAAAAAACCGACTTGCTAATTTTTGTGACTGCCCGTATAATAAAAGATAATAGCGTTTTAACCGCTAAAGCGCAAGCCGATGAAACCGTTTCCGCTCCTAAATTCAAGTTGAAACTCAGGGATATAAAAAGTTACCGGATTGAATAGCCCGGGTATCGCCGTAAGGGAGGGAGAATGAATAAGAACAATATCTTTGTATGTGTTTTTATAGCCGTTATGTTTTCCGCCGGCTGTACTCATTTGACTTTTAAGAATACCTATAAAAATGCCTTCTTGGAGCCGGTGGGAGAAACCAGCCGAACCAAGGTTTCCCGGGCGGCCATCCTGCCGTTTGCCGATTATTCTTTCCGTCAGGATACTGTACGCCCGCCGCTCTGGGGGTTCAACAGAAAACTGATCGAGGATTTGACCGATGAGTTTGTGAAACGGGGGATACTGGTTGCCGTCCAAGAAGATACCGAAGGCCTGCTTGTTTCCGAGGGGATTATCAAGGCGTTTAACCCGGAGGAACTCAACGATACGCTGGCCGGCATACGGGAGGGAATACGTGAAGAATGCGAAGAAGAAGGAAAAATATCGTATATAGCTCCTGAAAGCGAGTTGGAACGGGATAATCATTCGGAAGAAATGCTTGCCGAGGTGAAAAAGATGGTGCGCACCCGGCAGATAAAGAAAACGGAGGGAATAAGCGAAGATGAGTATAACCTCATGCGTATAATGAATATACTCTCTTTGAGCCCCGGAGAGCCTTTGGTGAACGGGGTAACTTCCAGCCTTTCAAAAGAAAAGATCA
>JAQTZX010000016.1 GCA_028687525.1 Candidatus Omnitrophota bacterium | reverse complement strand
CGGCGGAATCAGTGTTATGGCATACAGCGAACTCTATAATAGGGAAGGCCGGGGAAAGAAAGCGGAAATCGGACGTGAGGAAGGGGTACGTGTTATAAAACGCAGAATAAAGTAATTGTCCGAGAATGTTGACCGGATGACGCTGGATTCCATATATGCTTTTTCCCGGTCCCTGGAGGCGCGCGATAACTATACCGGTGCGCATGCCGAGAAAACGATCGCCATCGCCCGCAGGATCGGTAAAGCGGTGGGGCTCGGCGGGGATTCGCTGGATGTCCTGGAAAAGGGGGCGGTCCTGCATGATATCGGCAAGATCGGGATCAGCGATTCCATATTACGGAAAAAGGCCAAACTCACCTCCGATGAGTTCCGGATGATCAAAACTCATCCGAAGATCGGAGCGGAGATCATCAGGGTCATACATTTTTTAAAAGACGTGGTGCCGGTGGTATTGTACCATCACGAGCGATGGGACGGCAAAGGGTATCCATCGGGATTGAAAGGAAATGAGATTCCTCTTTTGGCACGGATCGTGGCTCTTGCCGACGCTTATCAGGCGCTTACTTCCGACCGTCCCTACCGCAAGGCATATCCTAAGAAAGAGGCCCTGGCGATTTTGAAAAAAGAATCCGGCAGTCATTTTGATAAAAATTTGGTTGGCCTTCTGGTCGGGTTGGAAACAAAAAAAGGCAAACCCGAATAACCCGGGTAATTCCCTGCCTGCATACTATCGATCCCGCATATGTTCTTGGAACGCATCCGTCAAACCGTCAGAAAATACCGTCTGGTAAAGAAAAATGACCGGGTTTTAGTCGCCGTTTCCGGCGGACCCGATTCAACTGCTTTGTTATGCGCCCTTTATTCTTTAAAGAAAGAGCTGGATTTAAAACTTCATGTGGCGCATCTGGATCATGGTCTCCGCGAAGATTCGGCAAAGGACCGGAAATTCGTGGAACGGATGTCCGCCACGATGGGGCTTGCGTGTACGGCAAAGAGGATTGACATAAAGGCACTGGCGCGGAATGGAGGATCTCTCGAGGAAACCGCCCGCACGTACCGTCTGGAATTTTTGTTCCGCACGGCCCGGAAGATAAAAGCCGGAACGGTAGCTCTCGGGCATAACCGGGATGATCAGGCGGAAACCGTTCTGATGCGTTTGTTCCGGGGAACCGGTCTGTACGGATTGAGCGCAATATCGATGAAACGGTCGATCAAAGGTTTTATCCTTATCCGGCCGCTCCTGGAAACCAGCCGTAAAGATATTGCCGCGTATCTCAAGAAGGGAAAGATACCTTTTTGCAACGACCCCACCAATACGGAAGATGTGTATACCCGTAACAAGATCCGGAACAAGCTTTTGCCTTTGCTGGAAAAAGAATACAACGGTAATATCCGCGAGGTTTTGGCGGCTACCGCGGAAACCGCGGGATACGATTATGATTACCTGAACCTGCAGGCCGAGCGCGCCTTTAAGAAAATGGGAGGGGTTATAAAGCTGGGCATGTTCGCTGATTTTCATCCGGCATTACAACGGCTTATTTTCCGTTTTGCCATCGCCGGGGTCCAGGGGAATACCAGGAGGATCACTTTTCAGCATATTCGTGAACTGGAAGATCTGGTTTGTAACCGGCCGGTGAGATCAATCGTGGATCTGCCCCGGGGAATTTCGGTGATAAAAGGGAAAACGTCTTTGCGGTTTTATATCAGGTAGGCTTCATTTCTTTTTGCCGGTGAAATTTATTTTCCGGTTGGCGTTGTTCACGGTGGCGGTGTACGAAGGGAATGTGTATCCGGTTCTGGTGAGGGTCATGGTGTATTTCCCGTTCGGTATGCCGCTTTTTTTATAGTATCCGCTTGAATTTGTGGTAACTGACGAAAGGCCGCTGAATTTGACGATTACTCCGCTTACTCCCGCTCCGGATGGCAGTTTGGCGTAGCCGGAGATGTAATAGGTTTTTGTGACCGCGTTGTCCGCGTTTATCCTGCCTGTGCCCATCTGCCCCCGGTACGATGTGTTTAAAGAATCTATGTTATCCGCGGTATTACGCATCTGGTTCCTTATCAGTTCATTCGACCAGTCCGTGTATCTCGATAAAAGCAGTGCAGCAAGCCCGGACACATACGGGGTCGAAAAAGATGTGCCCCGCACACGGTAATAATTGGTATCCACCACGCAGTCTTTTTTGGAGGAAACGATGCTTGCTTTTAAGGACAGTATATTTTTGTAATTGGATTTGATTGAGGTGTTGAAACTGTCTCCTCCGGGCGCGGAAACATCGATTTTAGAGCCGAAGTCGGAGAAGTCCGATTTCACGTCGGTATGGTCGGTGGCGGCCACGGTGATCACCTGGCGGAGTTTTGCCGGGGAATAGAGAGACGCATTTTTATTGTAATTCCCCGATGAAGCCACCATGACGCATCCTTTGGCGTAGGCGTATTTTACCGCTTCGGTAAGAGCCGTGGAATCGCCTTCCATGGTCCAGGACATGTTTATCACATCGGCGCCGTTGTCGGCGGCGTATTTTATGGCGTTCACCATGTTGCTGACAGATCCGCTCAGAGTGTTTTTCAATCCTTTTATGGCCATGACTTTTGCCTTGGGCGCAATGCCGATTATCCCTTTGCGGTTATTGCCCGTCGCAGCAATGATCCCGGTCACCTGCGTGCCGTGGCCGTTGTCATCGAGGGGGTTTTTATCTTTGTTCGCGAAATCCCATCCCCGCGTGTCGTCTATATATCCGTTCTTGTCGTCATCTTTGGAGTTTCCGGCGGTTTCTCTTGCGTTGGTCCAGATGTTGTTTTTCAGGTCTGAATGGGTGTAGTCTATTCCCGTATCGATAACCGCCACTATTATCCCCGAACCTTGTGTGTAGTTCCAGGCGGTTTCGCATCGTATTTTTTTCAATCCCCAGAGGTCGGCGTAAGACTGCCCCCAACTGCCGCTGGAAGAGTAATAGGGATCGTTCGGCACCATGTCGGCCGTTACCGGGTAATCGGGTTCCGCGTAAGCGATAGAGGCATTGCCGGAGAGTTCCGCTGCGATTTCTGACGGGTCCCGGGAAGATTCCAGTTTTACCAGGTAAGTATCGGATAGTTCGGGAAGGGCGGCATTTGCCGGGGCTCGCCGCTGCCTTTGTTCCAGATGGTTGATAAGTTCTTCAAAAGCCCTGATCTGTTCATCGAGTTCTTTTTTTCTGCGCGCAATATTTTTCTCGTGGTTTTTATATTCTTCCGAATCCTTTTCCATCTGCCAGTACCAGCGTTCATGCCCGTTCTCTATCCCGGCCAATTGTTCTCTTAATTCTTTAAGGGCTTCCCGGGGCCGGGGGGCGGCGGAATAGATTTTTTCGGCAGAGAGGACATAGTAATTCTTCAATTCGTCTATGTCATCCGGGGTTTTGCCTGTATTTAGTTTGATGATTATCCGGATTGAAGAATCATTAACGGCTGCAGGCGGATTTTCTCCGGCAAAACCGGCTGATATAAAAAGTGATAGCGCAGACAGAAAGAACACGATTATGCTGGGAGAGATAAATTTCGCCATATAACAACTATAACATTGCCGGAGAGGTATTTCAAGCCGAATACGTTTTTTTTGAAAGGCACATTTTTACTGCAAAAGAACGAAAGGATGATATAATCGTAGGTATGTTATCCAAAGATGATATTCGTATAGGGCAGATGCTTGTTGACTCGGGGACGGTGACCCCGGAGCAGCTGGCTGCGGGATTGAAAGAGCAGGAAAAAAGCGGTGATTTTATCTGCGCCACGCTTGTGAAAATGGGGTTTGCATCGGAGGAAAAGATCTTCGCAGTTCTTTCCGCCCAGCTTTCCATCCCGTATGTCCGGCTTAAAGATAAAGACATCGATCCGGCGTTGATACAGAAGGTCCCGGCTAAATTTGCCAGCCATTATAAAATCATGCCTATTGAATCCGGTGGTAATACTTTGATTGTGGCGATGTCCGATCCGCTGGACGTCCGCACGCTTGACGACATCAGCCTGTTCCTGGAGGTGGAAGTTAAGAGTGTCCTGGCAAGCGAAAATGAGATCAAGGATGCCATCCGGAAATACTACGGCGTGGGGGCTGAGACGCTGGACCGGATTGTTTCCAATAAGTCGTACCAGCGCCAGGACGGCGGGGAAGCGGAGAATATCCAGGACCTGGAGACCATGGCTCAGGACGCCTCCATAGTGAAATTAGTCAACCAGGTCATGTCGGAAGCAATCAAAGGCCGGGCTACCGATATACATCTTGAGCCTTTTCAAGATGAGTTGCGCACCCGTTTCAGGATAGACGGCGCGTTGTATACGGTGCATATGCCGGAGACCATAAAGTATTTCCATCCCGCGATTGTCTCGCGCATCAAAATTATGGCACATCTGAATATTGCCGAACGGCGCCTGCCGCAGGACGGCAGGTTAAAGGTTAAAGTGGGATCGGATGAGCTGGATCTGCGTGTTTCCATACTTCCGAACGCTTTTGGCGAGGCGGTGCATATCCGCATCCTGAATCCCCGTTCTTTTCTTGAGATGGAAATGTTGGGGATGCAGCCTGATGACCTGAAGATTGTTGAAGAAGTGGTCAAAAAACCGCACGGTATTATTTTTGTCACCGGGCCTACGGGGTCGGGCAAATCCACTACCTTGTACGCGTCTCTCGGGCGCATCAATTCCCCGGAAGTGAAGATCATTACCGTTGAAGATCCCATTGAATATCAGATGAGAGGGGTCAACCAGATGCAGGTGAATCCGAAGATCGGTTTTACCTTTGCTTCCGGGCTCCGGCATATTTTGAGGCATGATCCCGATATCATCATGGTGGGCGAGGTGCGGGATTTCGAGACCGCCGAGATATCTATCCGCGCTTCTCTGACCGGCCATCTGGTTTTTTCCACTCTGCACACCAACGATGCCGCGGGAGCGGTAACCCGGCTTTTGGATATGGGGATCGAATCTTTTCTGGTTTCTTCTTCCCTGGAATGCCTGATCGCCCAAAGGCTGGTCCGTCTTATTTGCCCGCATTGCAGGATCCCGGTTTCCGAAGATACAAAAAAAATCATCATGGAACAGATGAAAGGCCTGCAGGCGGATATTCAGCAAGCCCGGTTTTTTGAGGGGAAGGGATGCGAGTCCTGCCGGTTCACCGGTTATTCCGGCAGGACGGGAATATACGAGATCCTGCGGGTGACCGAATCCGTCAGGAAACTGATCCTTGAGCGGGCATCCAGCCAGCAGATAAAAAAAAGGGCGGTCTTCGAAGGGATGCGAACTTTACGCGCCGACGGCCTGCAGAAGGTATTGCATGGGATAACTACCATTACCGAAGTTATGCGCGTCACCCAAATGGAAGAACTTGCGTAATCAATCCTCATGCCGCGATACATTTATACCGCTAAATCTCATCCGGATAAAATAATTCAATCTTCAATAGAAGCGGAATCGATACAGGATGCCGTGAACAGGGTCACGGACATGGGATATTTTCCGCTTGAGATAGAATATGAGAAATTACATTTACAGAGGGTGAGAGGTTTTTTTTCCGCGGTGCCGATGAAAGATATCGTGCAGGTCACCTATCAGCTGGCACGGTTGTCCGAATCGGGAGTAAACATTTTGAACAGCCTGAATATTATAGCCGGCCAGACCGGCAACAGATATCTAAAGGCGGTCATTGAAGATATCCGGAACCGTATTAACGAAGGCAAGTCTTTATCCGAAAGCCTGGAGTCCCATCGGGATCTGTTTTCGGGGGTGTACGCGGCGATGATACGGGCCGGGGAAACCGGCGGAAACCTGGAACTGTCGTTGAAGCAGTTGGCGGAATATCTGGAACGGGAAGAGGGATTGAAACATTCGGTGCGTTCGGCGCTGACGTATCCGTTTTTTGTTTTTGTGATGAGCGTTGTCACTATTGCCGTGCTTTTTATGTTTGTTATCCCCCGGCTTATTCCGTTATTTACCGACATGGACCAGGTTTTGCCCCTGCCTACGAGGATACTGCTGGGTCTTTCTTCGTTTTTCCGGGTATACTGGTGGCTGATAGGGGTGATAACCGGAGCTGGATTCTTTATTATCTACCGGTTGTATTCCCATCCCCAGGGGCGGTTCTACTTCGATAAGATTCGATTGCGTTTCCCGGTGCTGGGGGCGATATTCCTGAAAAACGAACTCAGCCGGATGACCCGTACGCTTTCACTGCTGCTTGCGGGAGGGATCCCTATCGTGACTTCCCTGGGAACGGCGGCGTCGGTCATGGAAAACACGGTTTTAAAAAAAGAGGCGGAACGGATCAGGGAACGGATTACTTCCGGATCCGGATTTTTTCAGTGTCTTAATGAATCGGACGTTTTTTCTCCGTTCGTGAAGAACATGGTGCGGATAGGAGAGGAAACCGGTTCTCTGGAAAAATCGCTTCTGCGCATCGCGGACGATTATGAGAAGCAGGTCAATGATGCTTTGAAAGTTTTGATTCAACTCCTGGAACCGTCAATGATCCTGGTGATGGGATTGGTGGTGGGATTTATTGTTTTGTCCCTGCTGCTTCCGATATTCCAGTTGAATGCGATCGTGAAGTAATCCGCGCGAAGGCGGATAAAAGACCGGTTGACGCTTTTATGATTTCAGTAAAACCAGGGATTGGCATGAACAAGGGGTACACGTTTATCGAGCTTATCTGCGTGGTTATTATTGTCGGAATTCTGGCGGGTATATCCGTTCCGCAGGTTAAAAATGTTTTTTTAGGGGTCCAGTTGGAATCGACCGCGCAGGAGCTTCGTTCTTTTATGGATTATGTCCGGCAACGCAGTTTCCTGGAGCGGGTCGTTATCCGTATTCATATTTCGCCGGACGAGGCGGAATATTGGGCCGCAGAAAGCGGGTCGGTGAAACGTTTAAAGACATTCCGGATACCTTCCGGGATACACATCGAGTCCGATAAAGAAGAAATATTTTTTTATCCGGATGGAAAGTCCGACAAGGCGGATATCAGGCTGGAGGGGCCTTCCGGAAGAAATATTCTTTTGACTACCCGGGGTATCCTGGGTGGTGTTAAGGTCGTGTATGAGCGATAAACGCGGAGAAAAAGGTTTCTTGCTTTTTGAACTGGTGGCGGGTAGCGCCGTATTAGCGGTGGGGATAACGCTGGTCATACAGGCTTTTTCTTCTTCCGCGCGCGCGCACGCTGTATCGCGGGATATGGCCGAAGCGGTATTCCTGATGGAAGACAAAATACAGGAATTGGGGTTTAAAGAACAACGGGGGAGGCTCGGACAAGAACCGCCTGAAGTCACCGGGACGGCGGGCAGGTGTGTGTGGAAGTATGTTCTTGTTTTGGTCCCGGATACGAATCTTTATCTGTGTAATTTGAGTGTTGCCCGGAAAGATTCCGAACGGAAGGATTTGTTGACCGCGGGCAGTTATTACAATGCGGGGGTCAGATGAAGGGAATTATCCCGTTGGATAAATCCGCCGGCTTTAGCCGGCGGCCTGCCGGTTTCTATGCCGACGGTATTTTAATGCCGGCGTCAGCGAAAACCGTTAAAGGACAAATTCCTCGGACGGGGTTTACTCTTGTCGAACTGTTGGTCAGTGTGGCGATCTTCGCGGTATTGATTTTGAGCGCTTTTTCCGCTTTTTACGCGGGTTTTTTCGGGGACAGGAATATTTCGGAGTCGATAAAGGTATACCAGTCCGCCGCCCGGGTCATGGATTGTATTAATGCCGATCTTCGGAATTCGGTCGCGTATTCCAAAGGTGCGGCAAAATTCGAAGGGGATCCTTCGTCAATGTGTTTTTTCTCCATAGCCGATAACTTCCGGGAAAGCGTTTTACAAAGGGATTACGCGGCTGTTTCTTATAAACTCGAGGGGGATAGATTGATGCGCTTGTGCCTCCTGAACGCGGCGGCGCTCAACGGAGAAGGGGATGCGGATTCAGGGTTCGAGGAGCTGGCTTCCGGTGTTAAAGAAGTGGTTTTCAGGTATGGAAGGATTGATGCGGCGGGCGTGAATGTCGAATGGCTGCCGGACTGGCAGGATTTGCCTGTTTTGCCGGCGGCAGTTTCCATACACCTGGTGTTGGGAGAAAGATACCGCGCGGAGTTCGAACGTACCGTTTATCTGCCGTTAGCGCAGTGATCAGCCGTGCGAAACTGCGGGTGTAGAGCCTCGGGATTTCCTATGGGTAAAAAAGGCCAGATTTTAATGGTGATAGTCTGGATACTCGTTATCTTGACAGTATTGGCGGTTACCCTCGGGCATCGCGTATCCATGGCGTTGAAAATGAGTTCATTCCGCCGGGACGCGGTCGAGTGTCTGGCGCTGGCAAAAGCCGGGATAAGCCGTGCTGCTGCCGAGATCGAACAGGATAAAAACAAGTATGATTCTTTGCTTGAATCCTGGGCGGGGAATGAGCCGCTTTTTTCAAAGATACCGGTTCCCGGAGAAAGTCGTGGGTTTGCTACTCAACGCGTGTGGGGCATGATCGATGAAGAACGCAAGATCAACATTAATACCGTTTCCGGGGAAGTTCTGCTGGTTCTCCTTGGCCGGAACGGGATCCCGGATCCGGCCCGTCTTGCCCGGAATATCCTTATCTGGAGAGGTTCTCTTCCCGATGCCGATAAGGTATATGACGAACTGGGGTATACGGCGAAGGGACAGCCGTTCGGCTGTGTCGAAGAATTGAAGGTGGTCAGGGGAATGAGCGGGGAGTATTATGAGGAGCTCAAAGATTCCGTTACCGTGTACGGTTCCGGGGAGGTCAATATCAATACTGTTTCCCGTGAAACGCTGGGTATTTTGTGCGGGGGAATCGCCGTTCAACTTTCACTCGATACCGGATTCGGGAAGAGTGTCGCGGACAAGATCGTCAGACAGCGGGAAGTCGAGGGGTTCTGGGGAGATATAAAAGAGATAAACATTCCCCTGACAACCGCGGAGGAACAGAACATTTTTAACCGGCTTACTGAATTGTCGAACTGTGTTTCCGAAAACTTTTTAATTGAAGCCTCCGGTAATATTGGTAAAATAAAGAAAACGGTTACCGCCGTTTATAACAAAAAAAAACACCTGATCGTTTCCTGGCATGAACGCTGAAAAAGATAAAATCAAGAATGCCGTTTTCACCCTGCAGATAACCGAGAGCGCAGTGAAGCTGCTGCGGTGTTCTTTCGCGGATAATCAGAGAAAAAGGAATATCGTGATAGCGGTTGAGTCTTTCAGCGAGAACGCCCCGGATGAGCTTGTCGCCGGGGCGGTTGACCGTATTTTTAAAAAGGCCGGATACCGGAATAACCGGCTGGTCATATCTCTGCCCCGCAATAAAGCCACCGTTCGTTATCTTAAGATCCCCGCCCGGTCCGCGGAGGAGATTGAGAAGATCGTCGCCCTGCAGGCTTCGCGGTTGGTCCCTTATCCCCAGGAAGAATTGGTAACTGCTTATCAGATCATCGGTACCGATCATTCCGGATTTACGGAATTGAATTTGTCTATCGTTCATAAGGATATCCTCGAGCGTTATTTTACCTTGTGTAAAGGGATCACCCGGATGTCTTTGAACGTCGTTTTGAGTTCCTACGGTTTGAGCGGCTTGTATTTTTATTTGAAGCCTTCGGGAGCCGGCACGGTCATGCTTATTGATTTTGACGGCAGTCAGACCGAACTGGTAATAGTCGGCGGGAAAACCATGCTTTTCAGCCGTTCGGCAAAGATAGAAAAGGACGGCGCCGCGAAATGGGAAAAAACACTGCTTGATGAAGTAAAGCGGACTTTGGACGCTTATGCCGACGAGATTCAGGGCGGGAAGCCGGAAAAAATCGTTGTCGCGGGAACCACGGGCAGGCAGGCGGAAGCTGTCCGGTTCTTGAAAGAGAAATCGGGATTTCAGGTCGAGGCCCTGCCTTTTGAAAAGGAACTTAATTTCTCCCCGGAAGCCGTAAAAACGGCTTCCGCGGAGCAGGTTTCCGCCGCTTCTTTGGCCGGCCTGGTTTTGAAGAGTATCCCTGTTTCGTTAAATCTTCTGCCGCGTCCGCTTAAAGAGAAGGCTGTCCGGGGCATCCGGTTCAGGCAGGCACTGCGGCTGGTTTTGTTCGTGTGCGCCGCCATTGTGCTTGCCGGAGCGGGGCTGGCCAAAAGCCTGGATAATAAAGGACGGTATTTGAGTTTAATCGAGCAGGAGTTGAAAAAGAATGAAAAAGAGGCGTCATATCTGGCTGATCTTGAATATCGTATGCGCGCCTTCGAAAAAAGGCTGCAGGCGCGTCCGTCCGTGCTGGAAATGCTCTACCAGCTTTTTCAGGTAACTCCTGCCGGGGTTTCCATTACCCAGTTTGGTTATGAAGAGGATAAAGGCGTAATATTGCGGGGGCAATGCGCTGAATTCAATTCGGTATTGGAACTGGTTTCAGCTTTGAATAAGGAGCCCGCATATTCGAAAAGCAATGTAAAGGTGCGCTTCGCCTCCCGCAAGAAGACCCCGCAGGGGGAGATTGTCGATTTTGAGATCGGCTGTGTGAACAACCGGGAATAACTATTATCGTAAATGGAAATTCGTAAACCGTAAAACGTAAACGGAACAACATGCGGATAATATCCAAGCGGGAATCCATTGTGCTTTTTATTACCATCGGCGTCGTGGGTTTCAGCATTTTTTTAAATAGCGCGCTGGTGCCGGTTTTGCATAAGAACGAAATGTTGAATAAAAAAGTCGCGTTGAGCAAACGGAAATTGATGAGCTACCGGCGCCTGCTTAGCCGGGAGGGAAAGATTAAGAACGAATACAGCAGATTTTTTTCCGGAGTGACGGGGCTGGGGGAGCAGGGAGATACTTATGTCGCCGTGTTATATATTCTGGAAAATCTGGCTGAAGAATCCGGTATCCGTATCGTTGATATCCGTCCGCGGGGGAGTACCGGCGGGGTATCTTTTGAAAAAAACACGCTTTTTTTCATGCGCACCGAAGGATCTCTTGAAGGATATGTGAAATTCATGTATGAACTTGAAAACCCGTTGTCTTTGATCCGGATAAAATCATTTCAACTGGGCGTCAAACCGGATGCCCGGATATTTGAAGGCAGTTTTCTGGTCGCGGGAGAGGACTTGAAGAGGGATCGGCGGGAACGGGAATGAAGCCGGTTAAGTTTGCTTGCAATATGCGGGGTAATAGGATACAATGAAGCTCCACGGTCTAAAACCAACGGTTTCATATAGCGGAATACCGGGCGCTCATTGCTTATCCGAGCCCCAAGAGGGCGGTTTTTTGGCCGCGAATGTATAAATCATACCATGAGTTATTACAAAGTGTTAGGCCTGCAAAAGGAACCGTTTTCCACCAGTCCCGATCCGTATTTTTTTTACCCTTCGGTAAGCCATGAGACCGCTTTGAAACGCGCCGAGATCGCTCTTCGTCTGCGCCGCGGTTTAAGCGTTATCCTGGGGGATGTCGGCGCCGGTAAGACTACGCTTTCCCGCGCCCTGATCAACGCGTTCAGGGATGAACCGGAGTTCATTTTTCATATGATCCTTGATCCCGTTTATGAATCGGAATACCAGTTTTTGCATACGCTGGTGAACATGTTCGGTATAGTTCCTCCGGCCCGGTCGGAAAAGGATTTCAAGGATGCGCTGGAACGGTATCTGTTCAACGCGGGGGTTGAAGAACAGAAGACCGTTGTCCTGATCATAGACGAAGGGCAGAAGATGTCTCCGGAAAGCATTGAAGTCCTGCGCACGCTTTTGAACTATGAGACCAATGAATATAAACTTTTGCAGCTGGTGATCATGGCGCAGATGGAATTTATACCCCGGACTGAGAATATCCATAATTTCACAGACCGGATAACGCTCCGGTACGTGTTGAATTCCCTGGATGAGGAGGAGACCGGAAAGATGATACGATTCCGGCTGCAGCGGGCCGGATATGAAAGAAAACGGGAGCTCTTTACCGCTGAAGCGGTAAAATTGATATATTTGTCCACTCATGGGCATCCTCGAAAAATAGCCATGTTGTGTCATTATGCCCTTGAAACGCTCATCATGAAGGAGCGGGATGTTGTTGACGGGGAAATTGTGGAAGGTCTCGTGTATGACGGGTCTTTACAATAACGTTTTGAAGAGGAGCGTATGCTTCCGGAAGAAAAATTACTGAAGCTGATCCGTAAAGATTCCAAGCAGCAAAGCGGCGGCGATGCCGCGCCCGTGTCACGGATAAAACCGGTTTTTGTTTTTTTAAGCCGGGTACATGCTCCCGTGTTGAGCGTACGGTTTGCAGTCATGTTTTTGTTTGTTCTTTCCTGTGTTTATTTTTTGTCGGAAGTGATCTATCCGTTTGTGGGCCTGCAGAAGATAAACGCCGCTTTTGACCCGCCGGATAACGGAGATCCGGGCGCGCCGGCTTTGCCGGACCTCAAACCGTTCCAGTATTATCTTGACGGCATAGCCAACAGGCAGGTTTTTAAGGTCTCTTGCGCGGGGAACCCGGAATCTTTCGTAAGCACCCTGGGCCCGGAGTCAATCCGTGATTTCAGCCTGGTTGGTATTATTTCAGGGGATAATCCGCAGGCGATCATACAGGATAATAAAACACAGAAGACGTATTACTTGAATAAAGGCCAGTCTATAGCTGAATATACGATCGAGGAGGTATTGTCCGATAAGGTCATATTGAATGCCGGCGGACAGCGGTATGAGTTTTTTTTATAATCCAGGGAAGGAATATATGAAAAAAATATTCAGTATTATGTTGTTGGTATTTTTGTCGGCGTCGGCGGCCGCGGCCGGGGATGACACATCCGCGCCTCCCGCGGAAGAGTCTCCGGTGCAGGAATCAGTTCCTTCGGAAATCCCCGCGGCAGGAAACGGAGCCGCGCCGGTTCAGATCAGCCGTGAAGAACTGTATCCTGTCGATCCTGTGATCAAGTCTTCGGAGGCAAACAAGATATCCCTTGAGATCAAGGGGATGGATGTGTCCGATGTCTTGAAGATGCTTGCCGCCCGCGAGAATCTTAGTATTGTAATCGGTAAAAATGTGTCCGGCCGGGTCACCCTGTTCCTGAAAGATGTTTCGGTCCGAGATGCTTTTGATATCGTGATATCCTCAAACGAGCTGGCCTATGAGCAAAAAGGGGATATCCTTAATGTGATGACCCAGCGGGATTACGAGTTGTTATACGGAGAGCGTTTCCATGACCGGAAACAGACTAGGGTAATTTCGCTTAAATACGCCAAAGCCGCGGAGGTGAGCAGGTCGCTTAATCAGATGAAAACGGGTATCGGTAAGGTAATCGCGGATGAATCTACGAACACACTGGTGGTCATGGATGCTCCGGAAAAACTTACGGAGATAGATGATTTTATACGCAGCACCGATGTGCCTTTGGAAACAAGGGTGTTCAGCTTGAATTATGCCCAAGCGGATAAGCTGGGCGCGAAGATCAAAGAGTCTCTAACCAAAGGCACG
>JAQTZX010000162.1 GCA_028687525.1 Candidatus Omnitrophota bacterium | reverse complement strand
ATGAGGGACGCGAAAAAGATCGCCGAAAACCTCGGGATACGGTTTGTCACGGTATCTATCGGAAAAATCCATCAGGCGTATCTGGCTTCGCTGGGGAGTTATTTAAAAAACGAGTCCGGTATTGCCGGGCAGAATATCCAGGCCCGCATCCGGGGTAATCTGCTTATGGCTTTCTCCAATGAGTTCGGCTGGCTGGTGATTAATACCGGAAACAAGAGCGAGATCAGCACCGGGTATTGTACTTTGTATGGGGATATGGCGGGGGGGATTTCGGTTTTGAAGGATGTTCCCAAGGGGCTGGTTTACCGGCTGTCCGGGTATCGGAACAGGCGCGCCAAGAGGGAACTCATCCCTGAAAGCGTGTTTCGCCGCGCCCCGTCGGCGGAATTAAAGCATAATCAGAAGGATCAGGATATTTTGCCGCCGTATCCGGTTTTGGACAAAATTATAGACCTTTATGTGGAAAAAGATGTGAGCCCCGATGAAATCGTGAAAAGAGGATTCAGCCGGGCCGTCGTAAACCGGGTAATTTCAATGATAGATAAGAATGAGTATAAACGACGGCAGGCGGCTCCGGGGTTAAAGATCACGCCCAAGGCTTTCGGTAAGGACCGAAGAATCCCGGTCACGAACGCGTTTTTCGGATGAGAAACCAACATTTTACGGTTTTCGAGGCAGATGAAAAATATTTTTCCGGGCCGGCGGAAGAAAAAATAACGTGAATAAAAGAAAAGCCAGGACAATAATGGTGCAGGGGACGGGTTCTTACGTGGGCAAGAGCGTGATTGTGAGCGCGTTATGCCGGATATTTAAACAAGATGGTTTCCGCGTGGCGCCTTTCAAAGCTCAGAATATGGCACTTAATTCTTTTGTGACCCGGGAAGGGAACGAGATGGGAAGGGCCCAGGTAGTCCAGGCGGAGGCCGCGGGGATCGAGCCGAACGTGGATATGAACCCTATTCTTTTGAAGCCTTCAGGCGATGTAAAAGCCCAGGTAATCGTTAAAGGAAAACCCATCGGCAATATGAGCGGTAAAGAATATTACCGCCATCGTTCAAAGTTCCTCGGGATTATTAAAGAGTCCTTCAGACGCCTGAGAGATAATTATGACATCGTAGTGATAGAGGGCGCCGGCAGTCCCGCGGAAGTCAATTTGCGGAAAAGCGATCTGGTTAATATGCGGATGGCGAAGATCGCTGATTGTCCGGTGATTCTGGCGGGGGATATTAATCTGGGCGGCGTTTTTGCCTGGCTGACGGGGACATTGGACCTTTTGACCGCCTCGGAGCGCCGGCGGGTAAAAGGGGTGATTATCAATAAATTCCGGGGGGATATCAACATCTTAAAACCGGGCCTGGATTTTTTGGCAAGGAGGATCAAGCGTCCGGTGCTGGGGGTAATTCCGTATTTCCATGATATACGTATCCCGGAAGAGGATTCGATATCCAAAGAACGGTATTCTTTGTTTGATGAAAGCCGGAGAGAAGGGAAAATAAATATCGAAGTGCTGTATCTGCCGCACATTTCCAATTTTACCGATTTTGATCCTTTGGAAAAAGAACCGGGCGTTCACCTGCGGTATATCGTTCCGGGCGGAAAGATCGGGGCGCCCGATTGTATCATTATACCGGGGAGTAAGAATACGATCGATGATTTATCATATCTGAAAAATTCAGGCCTGGCGGAAGCGGTTATCGACAACGTCAAAAGAGGCGTGGCTGTCGCGGGAATTTGCGGGGGCTACCAGATGCTGGGCCGGGAGATCAGGGATCCCTACCGCGCGGAAAGCAAACGCAGAGCGATGACCGGCCTAGGTATTTTACCTTTAGCGACCACTATTCTAAGGAAGAAAGTGATTCATCAGGTACAGGCCGAGGATTTGCTTTTCGGCACAGGGACGCTCAAGGGTTATGAAATCCATATGGGCAGGACCGATTTTTTGTCGCCGCTGAAACCGGCTTTTAATATATGCGCGCGTTCCCGAAAAACCGTCCGGGTATCAGACGGCGTTACCTCCAAGGATAAAAAAGTATGGGGAACCTATATTCATGGTTTGTTCGAGAATGACCGTTTCAGGGGAAAATTCCTTGATTATTTGCGAAAAGGAACGGACCGCGGCAGGCAGCGTTCGGGAATCAAAAAAGATCCCCGTTCTTTCCTGGAAGCAAAAGAGAAAGAGTACGACAAGCTCGCCGCCCTGGTAAGGAAAAATCTGGACATGCGTAAAATATATTCCCTTCTTGGGTGACGGTTTTATGTGAATTCTGAAAGATCCGGTTGCCGGCGGCGGGGATGCGGGGTCCCGGCATGAGAACGGTGCCGGGAATAGGCTTATTGGCGGGGAAAATTGCGGAAAGGATCCGGCATATGGCGCAAGCGCGATTACACGTTGAGGTACTGGATGTTTCACAAAATGCTTTGTTTATAATTTATGCCGCCTGCCGGCAGTGTTATTCATCGAAGTTTGCGGGGCAGATATTCCGGGAGGAAATGGAGAATCCCGGTCATCAGGAAGAATTCGTGCGGCAGGTGGTTTCTTCCGGGCATGAAAGCCCTCTTGAGCATGTCAAATTCACTTTTGCCATAGAGGGGGTGTCTCGCGCGTTGACTCATCAACTGGTGCGGCACAGGGTGGCTTCGTATTCCCAGCAGAGCCAGCGGTATGTGAAAGAATCCGGTTTTGATTATATCATTCCGCCTTCCATAGAAGCGGACGAAGCGATGAAGCGGGAATACATAAATACTATGCGTGAAATACAGAAAAGCTATGACAGCCTTTTGGATGCTTTGGAGAAAAAGGGGGGAAAAGGGGAGGGCGCCAATCAGGACGCGCGTTTTGTCCTGCCCCAGGCATCGGAAACGAAGATCGTTGTCACGATGAACTGCAGGGAACTGATCCATTTTTTTAAAGAGCGGTGCTGCAGCCGCGCGCAGTGGGAGATCAGGAAGCTCGCCGGGGAGATGTTGAGAATCTGCGGGGAAAAACTGCCGGCGGTTTTTGATAACGCGGGCGCGAAATGTTCCGCGCTGGGCTATTGCCCGGAAGGCGCAAAATTCAGCTGCGGGAAGTATCCTTTAAGAATAAACCGAAAGTAATAAAACCCCGTTTACGGCCGTCCGGTATTTTTCGCAGGTTATTTATCAATAAGGCAATGGGTGGAGAAATACCGGGCGCTTTCCCGAAGGCTTTCACGGGCAGGATGGCGGGGGGTGAATCCCGCATCTTTAAGGCGTTCTATGCTGTATTCGCGGTCTTTGGTAAAGAACCT